>DATJAA010000342.1:0-2160 GCA_035516815.1 Acidimicrobiia bacterium
GGTCGCGAGGACGACATCGAGCATCTCGTCGCGGCCACGGTCGAGGCGTTCGGGCGGATCGATTTGTTCGTCTCCAACGCTGGGATCGCGATCGACGGCGGCATCGACACGCCGACGGAGAAGTGGCAGAAGATCATCGGCGTCAACCTGATGTCGGAGATCTTCGCGGCCAAGTACGCAATCCCGCACATGCTCGAGCAGGGCAGCGGTTACCTGCTCACCGTCGCGTCGGCCGCCGGCCTGCTCGTGATCTTCGACACCGTCTCGTACACCGTCACGAAGCATGCGGCGATCGGGTTCAGTGAATGACTGGCGGCAACGTACGATGATCAGGGCATCGGTGTCAGCGTGCTGTGTCCAGCGGCCGTGCGGACCCCGATCCTCGCCGGCAAGTACGACACCCCGGAGGGCCAGGACGCGATCACCACCGAAGACCTCGCGGAGATCGCGATTCGGGGGCTTGCAGAGGAGCGATTCATGATCTCCACGCACCCGTGGGTACTCGAGAAGTTCGCGGCCAAGGCGCGCGATTACGACGAGTACATCGCGATGATGCGCGCCTGTCGTGCCGCGGAGGTCGCCAAAGCCGCGGCGCCGGCGTGAGTCATGCACCGCGTCGTGATCGTTGGCTGCGGGTTCGCGGGGTTGTTCGCCGCCAAGGCGCTGCGCCGCGCGCCGGTTGACGTGGTGGTGGTCGACCGTGCTAACTAACCATCACCTCTTCCAGGCGTTGCTCTACCAGGTCGCCACGGGAGTGCTTTCCGAGGGGGACATCGCGCCGCCGATTCGAGACGTTCTGCGACACCAGCGCAACGCGCGCGTCGTCCTCGGCGAGGTCGTCGACATCGATGCCGAGCACCGCGAGCTGACGATCGACACGCTGGGGAAGGCGACGACGCTGCCCTACGACAGCCTGATCGTCGCAACCGGGGCGTCGCAGTCGTATTTCGGGCACGACGAGTACGCCCGGCACGCGCCCGGGATGAAGACGATCGACGACGCGCTCGAGCTACGCGGGCGCATCTTCGGTGCCTTCGAGATCGCCGAGCTCGAGCCCGACGACGCCGCGCGCCAACCCTGGCTCACGTTCGCGATCGTCGGCGCCGGCCCGACCGGCGTTGAGTTGGCCGGGCAGATCGCCGAGCTGTCTCGCCGCGCGCTGCGCGCGAACTTCCGTCGCTTCGATCCAAAGACCGCCCGCATCGCCCTGATCGACGGGACCGACACCGTGCTCCCCACGTACTCGGAGCGCCTCCGTCGCCGCGCGCGACGCGACCTCGCGCGACTGGGCGTCGAGCTCCGCCTCAGCACCCGCGTCGTCGGGATCGACGAAGCCGGCCTAGACCTCTCCAGCGGCGACGGCGAACACGCGCCGCATCCAGGCTCGCACGAAGATCTGGGCGGCCGGCGTGCAGGGATCGCCGCTCGGACGAGTTCTGGCCGACCGCGCCGGGGCGACCGTCGACCGCACGGGTCGCGTCGAGGTACAGCCAGACTGCTCACTACACGGACACCCAGACGTGTTCGTCGTCGGCGACCTCATGGCGCTGAACGGCCTCCCCGGCTTGGCCGAGGTCGCGATGCAGAGCGAGCGCCACGCCGCGAAGACAGTCGTGCGCCGCCTGCGGGACGCGAGCCGAAGCCGTTTCGCTACGTCGATCTCGGCACGATGGCAACGGTCTCGCGGTTTCGCGCGGTGGTGAGCATCGGAGGGGTCGAGTTCGGCGGCTTCGCGGGGTGGCTGTTGTGGCTCGGCGTCCACCTCACATTCCTGGTCGGATTCAGAGTCCTGCAGAGCTTCCCGGAAGCATTCCGCGTGGGGATGGCCGCGCGCGCGGACAAGCTGCTCCACTACGGCGTCAACGATCCCAAGCACTGGGAGCCGGCGTTCGGGAGTGGGGTCATCCACATCGGGGTCAGCGTCTTCAGCGACTCGGAGGACACGTGGCGTCGCACCATCGACGCTGCGCGGCGGCACTACGAGGGACGCCCGGGTTTGACTGTCGTGTCCGCGGAGGTCTTCGGCGCGCAGCCGGGCGACCTGAACCCCCTCGGGTACAGAGATTCGATCGGCCAGCCCGCGGTCGAGGGCAGCGGCGTCGAGTCGCTGCCCGGCCAGGGGCCGGCGATCAAAGCGGGCGAGTTCATCCTCGGCTACCC
>DATJAA010000343.1:0-5059 GCA_035516815.1 Acidimicrobiia bacterium
TGCCCAATTGTGGCGGCGGCGGAATAACCAGTTCAACATCCTCCTCAATGACTGGCCCATCCTGCGCAGCAGTCTCGTAATAGCGGTCGAAACGGTTCTTGGCTTTGCTTCGTTGCGCTCGCGGCCCCTGCCTCACCCAGGCCAGTTCGCGCTTCAGGAACATCTGCCGTTTATGTTCGACGACTGCGTCCGCCGCCTGCCGCTCCGCTTTGTCGAGCAGGTAATCGGTGTAATTGCCCGCATGACGAAAGAACTTCCCGTCACACAACTCGACAATATCGGCAGCCACCCGATCGAGAAAATAGCGGTCGTGCGTCACGACCAGAAATGTGCCGCCAAAATTTTCCAGGAACTCCGCGACCCACTCAATGGATTCCGGATCGAGATGGTTCGTCGGCTCATCGAGCAACAGCAGGTCGGGCCGCCGGAGCAAGAGCCGGCAGAGCGCGACGCGCCGGCGTTCGCCACCGCTCAGCTTGGTGACGTCGGCAGTGGCGTTCGGGAGGCGCAGCGCGTCCATCGCGATCTCGAGCTGACGGTCGAGATCCCAGCCGTTCACGTGATCGATCTTGTCCTGGAGCTCCGACTGCTCGGCGAGGAGCTTGTCGAAGTCGGCGTCGGGCTCACCCATGGCGGTGCAGACCTCCTCGAAGCGATCGAGGAGGTCCTTCGTGTCGGAGACGCCTTCGACGACGTTGCCGAGGACGTCCTTGGCCGGATCGAGGTGAGGCTCCTGGGGCAGGAATCCCACGGAGAAGCCGGGCGTCACCCGGCATTCCCCCTGGTAGCCGTCGTCCTCACCGGCGATGATGCGCAGCAGGGTCGACTTGCCGGCTCCGTTCAGACCGAGCACGCCGATCTTCGCACCCGGATACATCGAGATGTTGATGCCGCGCAGGACCTCCCGGTCGGGCGGATGCACCCGGCGCAGATCACGCATCGTCAAGATGAACTGATGAGCCATACTCCCACCGTACCGGCCACTCGGAGGAGGAACAGTGTCGGAAGTCTTCGACATCGCCGATCGCTACTGCGAGCAGCTGGGCGCGCTCGATCCGTGCAGCGCGACCTACGCGGGCATCGCCGGTCACGACCACGAGATGACCGACTACTCCCCCGAGGGGATCGCTCGACGCGTGGACCTCGTGCGCCACACACTCGTCGAGCTTGCCGCCGCGCCAAAGGAAACCGACGACGATCGCCGCGCCGCGAGCGTGATGACCGAACGCTGCGCGCTCGAGGTTGAGCAGTACCAGGCCGGAGAACGGCTCCGCGACATTCGCATCATCGGAAGCCCGATCCAGTCGGCGCGAGAGTGCTTCGATCTCATGCCCCTCGACACCGACGCGGATTGGGAAATCGCCGCTGCCCGCATGCACCGCGTCCCCGATTCCCTCGCCGGTATCGAGGAAACGCTGCGTGCCGGTGTCGCCCAGGGACTCGTCGCGGCCCGGCGGCAGGCACTTGCATGCGCCGAGCAGGCGGCGACGTGGGGTGGAGAACGAGAGACCGAGCCGTTCTTCCGCACGCTGGCGGCCGAGCGTCCAGGCGACACCAAGCTCGCGGCAGCAGCCGAGGTGGCGACCGCGGGGTACGCGCGACTCGCGGCGTACCTGCGCGACGAGTACGCGCCCGCGGCAGATCCGCGCGATCCGGTCGGCCGCGACCGATACGTGATGTTCGCCCGCGACTTCACCGGTGTCGACCTCGACCTCGAGGAGACGTACCTGTGGGGCTGGGACGAGCTGCACCGGATCGAAGACGCGATGCGGCGGGTCGGTGAGCGCATCCTGCCCGGAACTTCCATCGACGAGGTGATCGAACACCTCGACGCCGATCCGAACCGCGCGATCGAGGGTGTCGACGAGTTTCTCGGATGGAACCAGGACCTCATCGACCGGACGATCTCCGATCTCGCCGATACCCACTTCGACATCGCTCCACCTTTGCGCCGGTGCGAAGCGATGATCGCCGCACCCGGCGGTGCCGCCGCGATGTACTACACGCCGCCGGCCGAGGACTTTTCACGTCCGGGTCGCACCTGGTACCCGACGATGGGCGAGACACGATTTCCGCTCTGGAAGGAGGTGAGCACCTGCTACCACGAGGCGGTGCCGGGCCACCATCTCCAGGTGGCGCAAGTCGTGTACCTCGCCGACAAGCTCTCGCGCTTTCAACGACTCTTCGGTTTCGTGTCCGGACACGGCGAGGGTTGGGCGCTCTACGCCGAACGGCTGATGGGCGAGCTCGGGTACCTCGACGACCCCGGGTTCGAGATGGGCATGCTCGCGGCGCAGGCAATGCGGGCGGTGCGCGTCGTCGTCGACATCGGCATGCATCTCGAGCTCCCGATCATCGAAGGCGAACCGCACGCGGGCGAGAGGTGGACGGCGGAGCTCGCGCTCCCGTTCGTCGTCGGGCGCAGCCGCTTCCCGGAGGTGTTCATGCGCAGCGAGGTCGACCGCTATCTCGGTTGGCCCGGACAGGCGATCAGCTACAAGGTCGGCGAACGCGTCTGGCTCGAGGCACGGGCGGACGCCAAGCAACGCAAGGGCCGAAGTTTCGACCTGAAGGCGTTCCACACGTATGCCCTCGACCTCGGCAGCATGGGACTCGCCCAACTGCGCGACGAACTGGCGCGGTTCTAGTGTCGCCCGCCACGTCCGACGCGCTCGACGGCTTCACCGCGACGACGTTCACGCACAACGACGAGACCCGCACGGTGTTCCGCGCCGGCGCCGGACCGGGAATCGTCGTCATGAGCGAGATGCCCGGCATCACGCCCAAGGTCGCGGAGTTCGCGCAGCGCCTCGTCGACGCGGGCTTCACCGTCGCGATGCCGCAGATGTTCGGCACGCCCGGACGAGAGCCTTCGATCGGCTACGTGCTGAAGTCGATTACCCAGGCGTGCGTCTCGCGCGAGTTCTCCAACTGGGCGCTCAATCGCACGTCGCCGATCATCGACTGGCTGCGCGCGCTGGCCCGCGACCTGCACGAGGCGTGCGGTGGCCCCGGCGTGGGTGCGATCGGCATGTGCTTCACCGGTAACTTCGCACTGGCGATGGCAGTCGACGACGCCATGCTCGCGCCCGTGCTGAGCCAGCCGTCGCTACCCTTCGCCGCGGGGAAGGCGCGCAAACGCGCCCTCGCCCTCTCGGACGCTGACCTGGCGCGCGTCGTCGAGCGAGAAGACCTGTGCGTGCTCGCAATGCGTTTTACCGGCGACCCTGCGGTACCGGCCGAACGATTCGCGCACCTGCGCGAAGTCCTCGGCGATCGGGTGATCACGATCGAGATCGAGAATCGCAAGGGTCACAACCCTTACAACCTCCCGAAATCCGCCCATTCAGTGGTCACCGAGCATCTCGTAGACGAGCCCGGCCACCCGACGCGCGAGGCGCTCGATCAGGTCCTCGCGTTCTTCAAGGACCGCCTCGCGGGCTGAGGCTCACTGCTGAGGCGCTCGCGTTCGACGACGGATCGGTCACAGCTCGCAGACGACTTTGCCGTAGGTGCCGCGCGACCCGAGCCGGGCGAGCGCGGCCGGCACCTCGGTGAGCGCCACGCGTTCCGAGATCAACGGATCGATCAGGCCCGCGTCGAACAGCCGCACGAGCTCGTCGTGCGTCGCACGGATCAGCGCGGGGTTCATCACGTTGTAGAGCGCCCAGTGCACACCGACTACCGAGTAGTTCTTGATGAGCACGTGGTTCGTGCGCGCCTCGGCGAAGCGCCCGCTCGTGAACCCGATGATCAGGATGCGGCCCTCGAACGCGATGCACTTCGTCGAACGGTCGTAAGTGTCCCCGCCGACCGGGTCGTACACCACATCCGCGCCCCGGCCGTCGGTGAACTCCTTCACCGCGTCGACGAAGTCGTGCTCGCGGTAGTCGAGCGCGAGATGCACACCCAGCTTGCGGCAGACCTCGACCTTCTCGGGGCCGCCCGCGGTCGCGATCACGCGCGCACCCGCCGCGAGGCCGATCTGGATCGCGGCGCTGCCGACGCCGCCGGCACCCGCATGGACGAGGAGGGTCTCCCCCTCCTGCAGGTGCGCGCGCCGGTGCAGCGCCAGATGGCCCGTCTGGTAGACGACGTGCAAGGCCGACGCGGCCGCGAACGACATCGACGCCGGGATGGGGAACACGCCCGCCTCGGCCGCGGTCGTCGATTCGGCGAAACCTCCGGGCCCGAAGTTCGGGATCGCCAGGACGCGGTCGCCGACCCGGAAGCCGCCGACTCCCTCGCCGATCTCGTCCACGACCCCCGCCACCTCGGCGCCGGGGGTGAACGGGACCGGCGGCTTGACCTGATACTTGCCCCGGCACAGCAACACGTCGGGAAAGTTCAACGACGCCGCGTGCACCCGGAGGCGGACGTTCCCGGCCCGCACTTCGGGCTCCGGGCACTCCTCCAGCGTCATGACGTCTTCCGGTTCACCGAGGTCGTGCACGCGCAGTGCCTTCACAATGCTTGAGTCTTCCAGAGTTCGCGCAACACTTCTCTCGTGCTGTTGACGGCGACTCGGATGGTTGCCGGGGGCGATGCGCTCGCCCGCGCCGACGACGGCCGCGTCGTTCTGATCGACGGGGCGCTCCCCGACGAGCGCGTCCGGATCTCGGTGACAGCCGACCGGGCCGACCATCTCCGCGGCCGCGTCGTGGAGGTGCTCGAAGCATCTCCCGCGCGGGTGCTACCTCCGTGCGTGCACGCGCGCGACGGTTGCGGCGGGTGCGGATGGCAGCACATCGCGATCGAGGAGCAGCCGCAGCTGAAGCTCGACATCCTCCGCGACGCGTTCAGCCGCATCGCGCGCGTCGCCGACCCGCCGTTCGCCGAGCCCGTCGTATTGCCCACGGAGGGGTTCCGCACGACCGTGCGGGCCGTGGTCGTCGACGGCAAGCCCGCGTTCCGCAAGCACCAATCACACGACCCGATCCTCGTCGAGACCTGCTTGGTCGCCCATCCGGCCATCGACGAGCTCCTGCGCGACGGTCACTTCGGCCGGGCCCGCGAAGTGACGCTGCGTGTCGGGACCGGTACGGGCGAACGCGCCGCG
>DATJAA010000344.1:0-8475 GCA_035516815.1 Acidimicrobiia bacterium
TAGCCGTTGCGGCCGGGTGTCGGCGCGATGCCGACGACTGGTCTGTTGAGTCGGAGGTTGCCGGTCGAACCGTGGAAGCGGGCGTCGCCGAAGGTGAACACGCCGCCGTCGGAGCCGATCATGTAGTAGCCGTGACCGGTCGGGGTCGCGACAGACGCGACAATCGGGCCGTTGAGCACGACTCGCGACATATCGCCGTAGAAGTGCGCGTCGCCGTATGCGAAGGCGCGTCCCTGGTTGGTGAACAGCCAGTAGCCATTCCCAGTGTGTGTGGCCGAAATCGTGGTGACGTGTTCGCGTGGTCGCAGCACGGGCTGGAGGCCGTGTGTGACGGCCGTTCCGAAGTGGGAGACCCTGCCTTGCGCGTCGGTGATCCAGTAGCCAGTGCCATCCCCACGAGGCGCGATCGCGACCGGCGTTCCGGTCGCGTTGCCAAGCTGTTGCGCGTTCCCGAACGGGTAGATGTGCCCGTCTGCGCCGAGCATCCAATAGCCGGTTTGGGGCTCGATGCTGATCGTGTCTGGAGTCGACGAGGGACCTTGTCCGCCCGCGCTGCGCGCGTCGACCCAGAACGTGTATACCCCGGGGGATAGTTCCAGGGTGATGTGTGTTTGGTTGGGCGGTAGCACTTTCGGCTGATCGGTCAATCCCCACAGGTCGTAGCCGGAGATCGGAAGTCGGTGCCCGTCCGCCGCGCTCCACGAGACATCGACCCGCGCGCCGCGTGCGGTTGTGCGCAGGTGCGCTGGTGCCGAGGGTGGCCCGGCCCGGCAGAAGGTGTCCGAAGGCGCGCCGGGTATCCGCCGGATCGCTTCGAACCCGACGTTCGTCATGTCGGACGGTAAGGGCGCGTGACGAAGCGCTGCTGCTGCGGCCTGCCCACCGGTTAACGCCCAGCATAAGAACCGTGCGAGCGTCGCGCCTTTGGCCGGATCGAAGCCCGCGTTCGGCGCAAGAGCCCAGTTAACGATGTCAGGCTGATAGGAGTGTGAGTCCGTCTTCTCGAAGTTGGGCGTATACGAACCGTCGATGTCTGTGGTGCCGCCGGCGAGACCGGCGGACGCGCTCGCCGAGTCAGGGCCGACGAAATCGCCGGCCGCGTTCTGCACGTTTGCGACAGGGAATTGCCGTTCCTGCGCGTACGAGTTGGGGAGGAAGGTGATCGAGTCGTACCCGGCGCCTGGGTCGGCGACAAAGTTGGCGACGCCATCGTCGTAGGCGACCGGAACGGCGCGAGCGCTCCAGCCCTGCTGCGGCCACAAGCCGGTTGGTTGTCCGGCCAGGAACTCTGGCGAGTCGCCGCTCCCGGCGTCGCTGTTCTGTTGGGACGCGAGGAAGGCAGCCCACAAGGCCGGCTCGGTCGCGATGCAGAACTGCGAGACGGCATAGCTCGCGCCGCTGTTCTCGGCGTGCAGCACCGGGTTGATCGAACGATTCAGCGTCGCGAGCTGCGGATTCGACGCAACCAGCGTCGGGTCATTCCATTGCGAGATGACGCCCGTGAAGATCGCGCAGATGTCGTAGCGTGTGAGATTCAACGTCGTGACCCGGTTCCCAACGTTATTGACCAGGTTGAACATGAATGCCACGCCGCTGCCGGTCACCGGAACCGCGTCGTAACACAACGACAGGTCAACGGCCGCACAGCGTCCACCGGCCAGCGTGGCGAGTTGTGCCGACGTCGGTGGAAGATCGATCGCGCCGAAGTCGAGCGAGCCGTCCGCGAACCCCGCGAGCCCGAACGAACTGCCCTCGGCCGTATAGCCGACGTTCAACCCGAACTCGCGGGCCACGTCTGCCCGCCACTGATCAACCGGCAGCGCGGCTTCACCCGAACCACCGCCGACGACCGACGCGTCGAGCGAAGCTCCCACCCGTCGAGCGCCTGAAGCCATCACACCGAATCCCAGACTCACCACCGCGACGAATGCCCCGACGCGCACTCCACCCGAACGCAACCCCATGAACACGCGGCGGTTCCTAGCACGCCACCTCGCCGACCCCGGTAGACCACCGCCCAACAACACGTGAATTCGCCGCACCCACCCGCGCGTGGTCCGGCACTGCACGATGCACGCTCGCGACGAAGGCCGCTCCGCTTGCAAGTCGCCCGGAAGGATCGCTGATGCTGCGAGCCGGGCCGACGCCCGGTTCGACCGCCGGACTCTTCGCACTGGTGCTGCTCGCACTCGTCGTCGCAATTGTGCTTTGTGCAGTTCCACCGCGCTCAGCTGAAACGGGATTGAATCCTGACCGCGACGGCCGGCGTATGCCGTGTGTGCGCGGCGTGGGTTCTCTGTGAGCAATCTCACCCGGCCGGGGTGAAGCTTGCCGACCACCGGCGGACGCATGATCCGCCGGGCCGATCACGGCCGTACGAGGAGGCGAACCCTTGATCCGAGCACTCCTGGCCGCGCTGGTGATCTTCCTGCTCGCGACCTTTCCGGCAACGTGGTTGCTCATGCTGTTCTTCGGCAACCTCAGTCTTCGGCTCAGCTACTGGGGCACGCTGCCCCTCGGGATCCTCGTCTCCTTCCTCCTCGGTGGAGTGGGCGCACGCGGGTCGTACGCCTGAGGCCTCGCTGCAAAGGCCGCGGCCGGCGTAGAACGACTCCCACCGGCCGTCGGCGCGACGGATGCCGGCGGGCCGATGTGCTCCACCACACGCCGACCCACCGGCAATCACGCCGCCCACCCAGCCCTGGACGACTCCGCCCGTGCTGCGGGCCGGCACGGAACGCGTCGTCGTCACGGGAGACGGGCTGGGCTGATGGGTGGTTGGCTCAGCCGACTGCGAACAGCGGGCTCAACAAGCCGCCGAGCTGATTCGCGCCCGGAGTCAGTGTTTCGGCGACGTGGTTGCATGCATCGGTGATCTGTTGATCGTTCTGCCATGCCGAAGCACCTTCGACGCACAACAGCGACGGTGACTGCAGGACGGTGCCGAGTTGCTGGGGCCCGTTGCCACTCTCGATCGCGTCGCATGCCGTCAAGAGCGCGGTCGGGTCACCGCCGGCCTGCTTCACCGAGTTCGACAGTTGCATGCACAGCTGATCGAGCTCCTGCGCCACCGGCGCCGGAATCGGGTTCGAGCCCGCCGGGGGCAGCGCGACCGGCGCCAAGCCCGGGAGGCTCGGGGCGTCACCGCCCGGAGTGCCTGCCGTCACGCCTACTCCCAACGTGGCCGACGCGGAGACGTTCCCGGAAGTCGACCCCGGTTGGCCCGTCGTCGGTCCCGCCCCACTCGCCGACGAGGTCGACGGCGCGGCCGTATCGGGCACTGTCGTGGTCCCGCTCGGTTTGGTCGTGGTGGTCTTCGGTTTGGTCGTGGTGGTCTTCGGTTTCGTCGTAGTCGTCGTAGGGGTCTGGTCTGCGAACTGGATGGTGGTCTCGACGTGATAGGCGGGGCTGGTCGGGTTCGCGTCGGCAACCACGATGGCGCAGCGGTGCGTCTTGTCGCAGAACCGTTGGTTCTGGCCGAACTTCTGCCCACTCTGCGGAAGCGTGTACTTCGTGTCGAACTCGCCGCTCGACTGCCACGACTTCACGATCACGAGCTTGCCGATCTCGCTTGCACCGGCGCAGTCGTTCGCACCGGGGTTCGCGATGGTCTTGCCCGACGCGTCCTGCAATCCGCAGATCGTCGCCGCGACCGAGCCCGATCCCTTGGGAAGGTGGTGACCTTTCACCTCGACGGTCTGTCCGTACTTGAGTCCCGTCTTCGGGAGGACCTCCATCGACGGTGCTGCGCTGCCCGCGCCCTGCGCGGCGCTCGCCCACACCCATCCCGCGGCTGCGAGCGGCAGTGCGAGCAGGCCGACCACGGCTACCCGGCGGCGGGCTCTGTGTCCGAATGAAGACATGACGGACCTTTCTCGAGCGGGCGGTACCGGTGATTTCCGTTTGCCGGAGCCGATCGGATGGGAAATTCCTCCCTGTCGTTCGGAGTTCGTTGCGCGTACAGTCCGAGCGGGAGGATGTAGTTCGTGCGAATCCGGTCGGTGCTGCTCATCTCGGCCGCGATGACCGTCATGTATTGGACGGGCGCGGCCGCCGCGTCGGCACTCCAGATCGGCCCGGTCGCGGTTCCCGTAACGGTGCCCGCACCGGTCGCCACGTCGTTGCCCACCATCGACGGTCCCGTTGTTCTTCCTGCGCCGGCGGGCGAGCTCGTGCCCGGGTTCGGCGCGACACTGACCCTCTCCGCCACCAACGGTGTCGGCGCCGACGTGACACTGCCGACGGCGATCGGGCGGGTTCCCATGCTGCCCGCCGCGCCCCACGACGTGCACGTGGTGGTCGGGCCGTCCGGCGCCGCGGTTGGGCTCTCGCCCGCGCCTCAGGTCTCGGTACCCGGCCGTCTTCCGGAGACGGACTCTCCCGCGGCGACCGCCCAATCGGCCGCGCCGGACGACTCCCGGCCCGATGACGCGGGCCGCACGCACACCTCGACGCCTGCTGTGCTGCCGAGCGCGCCCCGCACGCAGCCGGTGATCTCGGCCGCGCGTCCGGGCCTTCCGGTCGCGTCCATCGAGGCGACGCCGAGCACCGTAGGTGCTTCGGTGCGCAACCCGCCGTCGGGTGGCACATGGGGTTTCGCACGCGACCTCGCCTCCGCACACGGCCTCTGGATCGCGCTCTTGCTGATCGTGATCGCAGCGCGCGTGGTAGCCAACCGGATGTTGCGTAACGCGCTACGCGAGAGCCCGCCGGTCAACCCGGCGTGAGCTCACCGCGCGCAACCGACGCGCCGTTGCGAAGGAGCTCGACCGCCTTGACGCGCTCGGGATGGTCGACGACGAATGCGATCGTGCCTCCGTTCGGCGAAGCCGGGCCGATCACCGTCGTCCCGCCGTCGCTGACCAGACCGATGCTCAACGGCTGCGTGCGCCCGAGCTGGTAGACCACGCCGTCTCCGATGCGGCCGAGAGCCACGCGCCCGAGCGTGCCGAGGACGGCCGTTCGAGTTCCGGGTGCGCGAACGAGAGCGGCGATGTCGTCGCGATGAACGGTCGCGAGGCTCATGTGCGCCTTCGGCGCGGGCGATCCGGCCGTTCCCGCGTGCACGATCGCACCGATGACGATCGCGGCCGCGACGATCGTCGCGGCGAGTACCGCCATCTGGATACGGCGCGCCCGCCGACGACGACGGTCGCGTGCCGCCCCGAGCGTCGGCACCGATGCCGGCCGGCGGGCGAGCGCGGCCGCGACGACACGATCCTCGAGTCCTGTTGACGGTGCGACCTCGGCAACGGGGATGTGACTGAGCACCTCCCGGTAGGAATCGACGAGCTGCTCGTCGGCGCCTTCGGTTTCTGCGTTCTGGTCGGCGCCGAGCGCGCGCGCGATCGCCTGGTCTTCGGGGTCCCATGCGTCGCTCATGGCGCGACCTCCTCCGCCTGGAGCGCGGCGCGCATCTTCTGCATGCCCGCGCGTATGCGATATCGCACGGTTCCTTCGGGTTCCGCCAATGCGACGGCGACCTCTCGGTAGGAGAGACCGCCGAAGTACGCCATCTCAATTGGCGCGCGTTGCTCTTCGGGCAGGTCCGCGAGCACTCGACGCACGGCTGCACCCGTTTCCTGCATCACGAGCGCGTCCGTCGGGTCCGGTTGCGGCCCGCGGCCGTGCTGCCGGCCGGCCGCGTCGATCCGGCGGAGTTGGGACGCCTCGGCGCGCAGCCGCTCCACTGCCCGGCTGTGTGTCATCGCGAGGAGGTACGACCGCAGCGGGCCGCGCTGCGGGTCGAAGCGCTCGGGCTGTTCCCACAGACGAACGAACACGTCCTGCACGACATCCTCGGCCATCGTGAGACTGCCGAGGATGCGGTATGCGAGACCTAGTACCGCCGGGGAGAAGTGTTGAAACGCCTCGCGCAGCGCGGCCTCGTCACCGCCGAGGAGGCGCCGGTGCCACTGCCGGTCAGGCGGATCCTCGGGCACTGGCTTCGCACCTCCGGCCGCGCGGCGATCAGCGGCGACAACGGCGCGGATTGTAGGTGGAAGGGGTGCGCGCAACCGCGGCCGTCGTGCGTCGCGTCTGCCGGCGCGCGCAAGGCCGCGCCAGTCGGTGCGGCTCGACGTTATCGACATGAGTTCACAGCTCGGGCATGCGCGATTCCTCGATCGCTCCGGAGCTATCCGCCGCGCACAGGGGCCCGGATGGATATTTCTGCTCGGGAGCACGCCTGGTCGGCCCCGGCCGGCGGTCCGGTTCGTATGATCGCCCGGTGCGAGCCGCGACCCGGACGATGCGCTGCTCCGTGCCACTCGACGTCGGGCTCACCTATGGACCGTTGCTACGCGGCCGGCGCGACGCGTCGAGCCGGATCGTCGACAACACCTGGTTGCACGCGATGCACTCGCCGGACGGACCGGTCTCGTTGCGTGTGCACGCCGATCGCGCCGGCGCGCAGGTACGGATTGAGGCGTGGGGGCCGGGCCGCGCGTGGGCGATCGATCACGCGCCGGACATCGCGGGCGTGCGTGACGGGGGAGACGATTTCGCTCCGATGGACGCTCTCGTCGCGCGGTTGCACCGGCGGCTGCGCGGTCTGCGAGTCGTCCGGCTCGGCACCGTCTACGACCTCGCCGTGGCCACGACCGTCGAACAGCGCGTCACCACCCTCGAAGCGCGCCGGTCCTGGCGTGCGCTCGTGCGCGGGCACGGTGAGACCGCGCCGGGCACCGACGGTCTCGTGCTCCCGCCCGCCCCGGCCTCGCTGGCCGCGCTGCCGGACTGGGAATGGCGGCGGATCGGCGTCGAGCAGCGGCGGTCGTCGACCGTGCGCCGGATCGCGCGGGAGGCGAACGGTCTCGAGCGCGCGATCGCGGCGAGCGACGAGGTCGCAGAGCGGCGGCTGCTCGGGCTGCACGGCGTCGGACCGTGGACTGCCGCGCTCGTCATGCACTTCGCGGCGGGTGATCCCGACGCCGTCCCGATCGGCGATTGGCACCTTCCCGGGCACATCGGGCAAGCGCTCGCCGGCGAGCCGAACGCCGACGACGCGCGCATGCTCGAGTTGCTCGAGCCGTTCCGGCCACACCGCGCCCGGGTTTGGCGGCTCATCGTCTGCGGGACGAGCGGACCGCCCCGGCGCGCGCCCCGCGCCCGGATCCACGACCTCCTGCGCGCGGAAGCAAGTCGCGGGCGCCGCGTGGAAGTTCGCCCCTTATCCCGAAGGCGCTGAGGTCGGAGGGTCGAGGACGACGAGGGGTTCCACGCCCGTCGATATCACGCGCGGGTGCAGGCCGAGCTGCGCGAAGGCGCGGTGCCACGCCGTTTTCTCTCCCGCGCTCACGTGCGACCGCACGATGTAAAGCCGACTTCCCGGTGGAGCCGCGTGCCACCGCGCGACGGCGGCACGAAGCGCGTCGAGCACCGCGGCGTCGGTGCGTCCCGTCGCGTAAACGGCGTTCAATCCGGCAACCTGTGCGCGGAAACCCTGACCGACCGAGTGGTCGGTGATCGCCACGACCTTGCCATCTGGCCAGTAGTACGCGAATCCGTAGGTTCCCGAGCTGTTCACCAGCACGACGTCCGAGGGGGTGCTGTGGGCCGCAACATATTGGGTCTGCTCGCGCGCGGTTTCGAACGGGATTCCCAACTTGTCGACGTGAACACGCACACTGCCCAGGAACAGCGCGGCCACCGCTATCGAGGCGATTGTGCCCACGATTTTCTGCCACCCGAGCACGAGCTGCAGCAATCCGGCAACGCCGACCGCGACGACCACGAGTGAGGACACCAGTAGGAAATGTGACGTTCGCAGATCGAGGAAGGGGTAGCGGCGAGCGCGCGCGACGATCGCCATCTCGATCCACAGCACGGGAACGGCGACGGCGACGGCCCGAGCGCCGATCAGCACGAGCACCACGACGCCCACGAGGAACAGCGCGATGAAGACGACGACGGGCATGCCCAGGGGGTGGACGATGTCCGTCAGGCGATTCCAGGCCGCGTGCACCATGTGCCACGGCGTCCCGGTGAGGTAGTAGGTGTTCCAGTACGCGCGCAGCTTCGCGTTCGTGTTCGGGAGCACGACCGCGCCGAAGTATCCGGCCAGCACGACGCCGGTCGCGCCGCCGGTGACCAGCACCTCGACGATTCGGTTCCGGGCGCGCGCGATCAACGCAGATCCGAGCAGTCCGGCGAACGCGGCGGCGGAGACGAAGACCGACGTCGAGCTGAATGGGAGCGCGGCGACGGAAACGATCGCGAGCCACCAGGCCGGCGCGGGTTGGGCAACCCGGTCGTCTCGCGCCGCCATCGCGAGGATGACCAAGGCGCAGAACGCGTCGCTCGTGTACTGCTTCAAGTCGTTGCGGCCGAGCGAGAGCGGAGCGAGCATCACGACGACGGTTCCGATCACGGCCGAGAACCGTGCCCACGATCGCGTGGCCCACGGGAGCAACCGCACGAGAACGTACGCGGCAACCACCGTGAGCACCGAGAACCCGAGCACCACCAACCGTG
>DATJAA010000345.1:0-5721 GCA_035516815.1 Acidimicrobiia bacterium
GGGCGGCGCGGCGACGAGCAACTGCCCGCGCAGCGATCGCGGCTCGGTCACGTTCTCGATCCTCGCACGACCGGGATCTTGGCACGACGAGTGCCGGACCGCCGTAGCATCGAACAGGTGAACCGCCCGTCCGACCTGCTCGCGGCGCTGCGCGACATCGTCGGCCCGACCAATGTGCGTACCGATCCCGATGTGGTCGCGGCGAACGTCACCGACTGGACCGGACGGTTCCGGGGCGCCACCCCCGCGGTCGTACGACCCGCGGCGGTTGACGAGGTCAGCGCCGTGCTCGCCGCGTGTCACGAGGCGAGCGCGGCGGTGGTCCCGCAGGGCGGTAATACCGGGCTGGCCGGCGGATCCGTTCCGCTACACGGCGAGCTCGTGCTCGACCTCGGTCGGCTCGACGGCATCGGTCCTGTCGACGCGCGTACCGGACAGGTGACCGCGGGCGCGGGCGTGACCCTCGCGCGGCTGCAGCAAGCGGCGCGCGAATCGGGGTGGTACTACGGCGTCGATCTCGGGGCGCGTGACGTCGCCACCGTCGGCGGCATGGTCGCGACGAACGCGGGCGGGGTGCACGTGTTGCGCTACGGCCCAACGCGTCGCCAGCTCGTCGGGATCGAAGCGGTGCTCGCCGACGGCCGGGTGATCCGGAGGCTGGACGGACTCGAGAAGGACAACTCCGGCTACAACCTCCCGGGCCTGCTGTGTGGGAGTGAAGGCACGCTCGCGGTCGTCACCGCGGCGCGCGTGCGATTGCACGCACCCAATCGCCATACCGCCGCCGCGCTCTGTGCGTTCGACGACGTCGACGACGCGCTCGATGCGGCCGGGACATTGCGCCGCGAGCTCGAATCCGTGAACGCGATCGAGCTCTTCTTCGCGGCGGGCCTCGAGCTCGTGTGCGATCGCCTCGGACTCGCCCGGCCCTTCCCGAAGCCGCATGTCGCGTACGTGCTCGTCGAGGCGGCGGCCGACACCGACCCGATCGATGTGCTTGCCGGCGCCGTCGCCCGCTGTGCCGGCGTGGGCGACGTGGCCGTCGCGACCGATCCGGCGTCTCGGCGCGGTCTGTGGCGGTACCGCGAAGCGCATCCCGAGGCGATCAACCTTCTCGGCGCGCCGCTGAAGCTCGACGTGTCTCTGCCCGCCGGGCACCTCGCCGATTTCGTGCATGCGGTGCCGTCGTGTGTCACCGGCGTCCTACCGGGCGCGAGTGTGTGGCTCTTCGGGCACGCCGGCGACGGGAACGTGCACGTCAACGTGACGGGCTCCGGTCTCGACGCGGATGCCGAGATGATCACGGCCAGAGTGTTCGAGCTCGTCGCGCGCCTCCACGGATCGATCAGCGCCGAGCACGGCATCGGATCGGCGAAGCGCCGCTACCTACCACTCGTGCGTAGCGACGTCGAGATCGCGGTGTACCGCGCGATCAAGCATGCCCTCGACCCGCTCGGCATCTTGAACCCCCACGTCTTGCTACCGGAGCGCGAAGGCGCATGACATCGGGGGGCTAACCGATCCGAGCGGTTCGGCGTCGCGCGCGGCCGGCAGTCGGTCAGCGGAACTCGTAGAGCGGGTTCACGATCGCGAGGCGCCCGTGGTGGTCGATCGCCATGCCCTCCACGGTCACGAACGCGCCGATGCCGATGCCCTCGATCTGGCGGCGCCCGAAGAACACGACCGACACCGCGCCCGTCTCGTCGGAAAGGCTGCACTCGAGGCTCGGGCTGCCGCCGAGCGGTTCGACCCGGACCGCCTGGATGCGCCCCTGCACCTTGACACGCTGACGGCACCGGACGTCGCCGATCGCGGTGACGTCGGCGGGCCGGACGGCCACGGCGGTCGCCTTGCCGCTCGACTTCGACCTCCCGTTCGAGCCCGTGGCGCCGTTGCCGGGCCGGTGCCCGTTCGAGTTCGCGACGGTCGGCGCGCCGTTCGCGTCCGCGGCCGCCTCGTCGAAGTGGAACGGCACCGTCGTGACGTTCGCGTGCGGGAGCCGCGAGATCTCGCGGGCCAGGGCCTCCGCGGTCTGGTCGTGCAGGATGCGGTGCCAGACGCCGTTGTACATCCGCTCGGGTAGCAGTACGCACACCTCGGACTCGCCCGACGCGAGCACGTGCGCAACGGTTTCCACGGCCGACCGCGTGAGCCGCCGGTCGGGGCAGTCGATCAGCTCGAGGCTGAGATTGGTCAATCCGTGCTCGCGCCATCCGTTGGCCAGCACCTCGGCGCGGTGCTCGTCGATGACGAAATGCACCGCGCGCAGCTCGTCGGGTCGCAGCGCGCGACCGAGCTGCATCGCGCGGGCGACCGCGAGGTCCAGCTGGTCGACGAACACCATGACGACCAGGCGCTTGCGCACCGGCGCGGCAACCGCCTGCGGCACGTCGTGCACGAGGGCGGTGTCCTCGCGCGCGTACTGGCGGGCGAGCCGCACGAGGAAGACCACCATGATGGGAACGATCACGATGATGATCCACGCGCCGATCCAGGTGTGCGGCGGCTTGAACTTGAAGATGCCGATGACGATGCAGACGACGCCGGACAAGAACGCGCCGAAGCCGTTGATGAACATGCCGGTGCGCCAGCCCTCCTCCTTCTCACGGAGGTGGTGCTTCGCCATGCCCGCCTGCGACAGGGTGAACGACGTGAACACGCCGTTCGCGTACAGCGGTATCAGCCGGTCGACCTTGGCGTCGGTGACGATCAGCAGCACGATCGCGGCGACCGCGAGGAAGATGATGCCGTTCGAGAAGACCAGCCGGTGGCCCCGCTTGGTCAGCTGACGGGGCATGAAGTTGTCGCCCGCGTGGAAGGACGCGAGCCGCGGGAAGTCGGCGAAGCTGGTGTTCGCGGCCAGCACGAGGATGAGCATCGTGCCCGCCTGCAGGCAGTAGTAGAGAACGTTGCCCAAGAGCCCGCCCCCGTACGCGAGCTTGCCGATCTGCGAGATGACCGTGGGTGTTCCCGAGATGAACGGGGCGACGTGCATGTGGCTGTCCATCACCGACAGCCCGAGGAACATCACGCCGAGAAGCGACCCCATGATCACGAGGGTGGTGCGCGCGTTCTTCCATTCGGGCTTGCGGAACGCGGGAACGCCGTTCGAGATCGCCTCGACGCCTGTGACCGCCGCGCCGCCGGACGCGAACGAGTGCAGCACGACCGCGAGCGACGCGCCGGCAAGCAGGCCCGCGCCCTTCGATCCGAAGGGAACGAGACCTTGGGTGTGGCTGTAGTTCGCGCGGACGAGGCCGCCATGGACGGACTTGAACACGCCCACGCCGATCAACAAGGCCATGTTGACGATGAAGAAGTACGTGGGAACCGCGAAGAGCTTGCCCGATTCGCGTACCCCGCGCAGGTTGCCCCACGCGATCAGCACGACGAACCCGATGGAGATCGGAAGGATCCACGGCTCGAACGCCGGGAACGCCGATGCGAGCGCCGCGGTCCCCGCGGCGACCGAGACTGCCACGGTCAACACGTAGTCGGTGAGCAGCGCAACACCGGCGACCTGCGCAGGCAAGAGGCCGAAGTTGTCGCGGGTCACCATGTACGCGCCGCCGGCGGTCGGGTACGCCTTGATCGTCTGGCGGTACGACAGGATCAAGAAGAACAGCACGACGAGCAGCGCGGTGGTGATCGGAACGACGAGCGCGAACGCGCCGAGCCCGACGACCGGGACGAGTACCCGCAGCATCTCCTCGGTGGCGTACGCGGAGCTGGAGAGGTTGTCGGACGCGAACACGGCGAGGGCGGTGGGCTTGCCGAGCCGTTCGTGCTCGAGCTCCTCGGTATGGAGCGGCGGCCCGAGCAACTTGTTCTTCAGCCGGTAGCGCCGGCTGTCGGGCGGCAGCTCCAGGCCGGGGACCGTCGGAAGGGGCATCGGGCGGATCTGCGACGCGCCCGGACCGGATTCGGTGGTTTCCGGCGTCCGTGTCGGCTCGGTCAGCAAACGATTCTCCCGAGGAGCGCGCGAGCAGCCGATCGGCCGCCCGGTTCATCCGAACAGCACACACGTAAATGCCGTGTCAGGATCGAACCGGGGCTCGTCAAGAAGATGTCAAAGCTTCCGGCCGGATGGGCTCTGCGCGTCGGCGAGTCGGCGCGAGCGATCAGACGAGGCCGGTCATCGCGCGGAACTCGTCGGTCGTGTTCACATGCGGGAAAGGTTCGGCGGGCACCGGCACGCCGAGCGCGGCGCACAGCGGCTCCCAGCCGTCGCCGGGCTGCCATTCGACGAGCCGGTCGCTCGGAACTGTGGCGCGAACGTGCGCGTTGTGCGCGTCGTACGCGCGTTGCGCCGCGTCGGCGTCGTTCCAGGCGGGGGTGAAGCGGTCGAACAGCCCGAGGATCATGTGCATCTGCGCACGCAGGACGGCATCGTCGGGCGTGCCGCGCCGGGAGACCGCGAAGATGGTCTCGTTGGCGCTCTTCCACCACGCCGCCGCGCTCGATCGTGTCGACAGCAGCACGACCGCGTCGGGGAAGGCGGTTGCGAAGTCGGCCCAGAAACCCACGACCGGCCAATCGACGCCCGCGGCGAAGCCGTCCATCAGCGTCTCGCAGTCGACGGGGTGCCCGTCGACCGCGTCCTGCCACAGCGCGATGTGCTCCGGATGCTCGAAGACTTCGACCATGTGGTAGCAGGGCGCGCCCAGGATCTGCTCAAGAGCGATCTTGAGCGAGTGCGTGCCCGTGCGACCGAGCCCTGCTCCCACCAGCCGCACTGTCATCTGCGATCTCCCTCGTCGACCTCGGGAGCCTACGGGCCGGCACTGGCGCCTGCTCGGACTCGGGCGCCGCGGCCTGCCGGAGCGCGCCCATGCGCAGGATCAGCAGCACCGAGACCAGTACGCCGCCCGTCGTCGCGACCCATTGCACCGCGAGGTTGGCGCGGTCCGCACCGGACATGAACCCGTGCACCGTCGCGGCCGCGAACATCGGAAGGCTCGTCGCGTGCACCGATCGCCAGAGCCGGCGCGGCAGGCGTTTCATGACCCACGACGAGAGCTCGATCGCGATGAGCAGATACATCGCGGCGATGCCCCACGCGACCGCGCTGGTTCTCCACGGCGAGGCGAACGGCACGAACAGCTCGCGGGGCCCGAAATACACATACGTGTCAGCCCACAGGGCGAGCACGTGCACGCCCACGAAGACGATCGCCAGGGTGCCGAGGAACTTGTGCAGGTCGAGCAACCAGGCCGGTACGCCGCGGCGGCGCACGAGCCGCGTCGACAGCGCGAGTCCCCACAGGATGCTCAACGTCACGACCGCCCAGGCGATCAGGCCGGATGCGCGGGCGACATACCACGCGAGCTGCGGATTGAGCGCGGCGATCGTTCCCGCGGTCATGCCATGTTCTCCGGCGATATGACCTGTGCGTCGTCGAGGAAGATCCACGCCCGCACGCCGGAATCGCGCGCGATTCGCCGCGCGTCGCCGACGCCGGCGATGATCATCGCCTTCGCGATGCCTTCGGCCCACCACGCATCGCGGGCGGCGACGACCGTCGCGGTGATCCCGGCGCGCGCGGCATCGCCGCTCACCGGGTCGATCAGGTGGTGGTACCTGCGGCCGCCGCGCGTCCAGCTGCGCAAGCGCGTCGTGCTCGACACGAGCGCGCCGTCGGTGAGCGGGAACGTGAACAGGATTCTCGATTCATCGAAGGGATCGAGCACCGGCACCGGCCAACCGCCGGTGGGCGGCTCA
>DATJAA010000346.1:0-2215 GCA_035516815.1 Acidimicrobiia bacterium
ATCTTCTTCTCGATCCTGTGGCGGCGACTACTCAAGAACGGCATCTTCAGTTCAGAGCAGGACCTCGCCGAGCAGATGCTCGCGTTCGTCGAGACCTACAACCAGACTGCCAAGCCGTTCAAGTGGACTTACACCGGCAAGGTGCTCGAGGCATGAGTCGACGGAGTTCTAGGATGGACCACTAGTCGGGCTAGGCCCGAGCGCGGACTGACTGGCTCAGCGGCTGCGCAACTGTCGCATCAGGGGCCGGCTCGACAGCTCGCAGGTCGCCCCACGTTGGCGCGGTGGGAGCGATCCCCAGCTGGCGAACGACGCTCTGGGCGGCGACCATGATCCCCTCGGTGAAGGTGGGAAACGCCGGCCGAAGCTCGGCGACTTGCTCGATCCGGAGGTTGGCGGCCATGCATGCCGAGGCGGTCTGGATCACCTCGGCGGAGTACGCGCCGAGGACATGCGCGCCGAGCACATAGCGTCGGTGACGCTCGACGATCAGCTTGCAGAACCCTTCGGGAAAGTCATCGATATTCGGTCGCACGAGGTCTTCGTAACGCGCTATGCCGACCTCGCAGTCGTAACGTTCGCGGGCCTGGGCTTCGGTGAGTCCGACGCCACCGTACTCGGGGTAGGTGAAGCTGGCGGTGGGGACGACCTCGTGCGTGAACTGACGGCGCGTCCCGAGCACGGCGTTCTCCGCTGCGAGCCGGCCTTCGAGCCGGGCACTCGGAACGAGCATGCTGATCCCGTTCACGTCACCCGCGGCAAAGACATGCGCCAGGTTCGTGCGCAGGGTGTCATCGACGGTGATATAGCCGCGGTGGGTCTCGATCCCTGCGTTGGCCGCCTGGACCAAGTCGGCGTTGCCCGGCCAGCCGACGGCGAGGAAGACCGCGTCGACCTCGAGCTGTGCGTGCTGCGCCGTGGATCGGTAGTGGGCGGCGATACCCCTTGCCGTCCGTTCGAGGCGATCCGCGCGCGTGGACGTCGCAACGACGATGCCACGGTCGCGCAAGGCCCCGACGAACGCGTCGGATACATCCTGATCCGCGTGTGGCACGAGCCGGGGCCCGGCCTCGATCAACGTGATCTCGACGCCGAAGTCGGACAGGATCGACGCCAGCTGGCAGCCGGTGTCGGCTCCGCCGACGACCACGGCAGCCGCCGGCAACGCATCCAGGTCCCGCAGGTTCTCGTACGTGAGCGCGAGCTCGACGCCCGGGATCGGGAGCCTGCCGGCGTGCCCGCCAACCGCGATCACCACTGCGTCACCGCGGAATTCCCGTCCGTCTGAGACCCGGACCGTGTGCGGGTCGACGAATGCCGCAGGACCGACGCCGTCGACAAGATCGATCCCACGACGGCGAAGGGCCTCGCCCAAGCGGTTCTCGTCGTGAATGTAGTCGGCAACGCGCCGCGCGCTCGCGAGGGCCGCGGCGATGTCGATCCGGGGGCTGTCGCCGCGGACGCCGAGTCGCTCCCACGACTTCGCGTCGCGCATCAGGCGGGCGGCGCGAGCGAGCGTGCGCACCGGGGCTGGTCCGTGGTTCAGGCTCGTGCCGCCGACTTGCCCGGCCTCCACCAACGTGACCTCGGCGCCGAATTCGCGCGCGTGAAGAGCGGCATGCATCCCAGCCGGCCCGCCGCCGAGCACCAGGAGCCTCACGCCGGCACTCGCACGCGGGTGACTTGCCCTGCCGCGAGATCCGGCCATGCTGAGGCCGGTCGTCGTGTTCGACGATCACGTGGGCCGATCGCGGCCGGCCGATCAGTCCTGAGAAGGCACGACGACGACGCCTTTTGACATGGTCATGCTCAACGACCTCGACCGCTCTCACCTCGTCATGGACGTGATCGATCGAGTGCCCGACCTGGGCGCCCGCTGCGTGCAACTGCGCGAGGAAATGGTCGACACGCGCTTGCGCCACCGCGCTCACACCCGCAGGATAGGCGACGACAAACCCGAGGTGCGCGATTGGACATGGCCGTTCTCCTATCAGCCTGACCTTGAGGTCGGGTAAGCGCTCGCGCAGGATCGCCGCCGCGGCGACGGTCTCCAGCGTCGGTACGTCGCCCGCGCAGACGAGCACCACGTCCGGCTTGTCGCCGTCGTCGTTGCTGGCCCAGCCCCACGCTCCCAGCCCGCGCGTGCAGTGCTCGATCGCCTCATCCATCGACGGATTCGACACGGTCTCGTCGGGCTCGAAGACGCGGAAATTGG
>DATJAA010000347.1:0-6931 GCA_035516815.1 Acidimicrobiia bacterium
AGGCCGATGGAGGCATCGGTCTCGGCATGATCGAAGCCGGCATCCTGGCCGAAGAGATCGGGCGCGTCATCGCGCCGGGCCACCTCCTCGCGACAGTGACCCAGTTCGTTCCGGCCGTCCGCGAGGTCGGCACCGCCGAGCAGCGGGCACGTTTCCTCGGCCCGGTCGCGAGCGGGAGCTGCGCAGGATCGTTGGCGATCGCCGAGCGAACGGGCTCCTTCGATCCGGCCGCGGTCACGGCCACCGCGACGTTCGACGGCGATTACGCCGTCCTGTCGGGCGAGAAGCGCTTCGTCGTCGAAGGCGACGCGGTCGACGAGCTCGTCGTGGTCGCCCGCGAGCCGGGCACCGGCGGCGACGACGGCGTGCACGCGCTCGTGGTTCCGGTCGCACGCGTGCGGACGCGTCGCGTGAACGCGCTCGACGGCAGCCGCCGCCTCGTGCACGTCGATCTCGACGGCGTCCGCATCGAACGCGACCGCGTGCTCGGCGATGACGCGTCGTCGAGCGCGCCCGCGCTGCGGCGGGCCGTCGAGGAGGCAACTGTTGCGACCGCGCTCGAGACGGTCGGCACCGCGCAGACGATCTTCGACGTCACTCTCGACTACGCGAAACACCGGGAGCAGTTCGGCGTCCCGATCGGCTCCTTCCAGGCGATCAAGCACAAGTTCGCCGACATGATCGTAATGCTCGAACGCGCCCGCGCGACCGGCTACTTCGCCGCGCTGACGATCGCCGAGGACGACCCGCGTCGCACGACGGCGACGTCGGTGGCCAAGGTCGCGGCGGGTGATTGCCAACGGCTGCTCGGCAAGGAGGGCATCCAGCTGCACGGTGGGATCGGCTACACATGGGAGCACGACATGCACCTCTACGTGAAGCGCGCCAAGTCGCTGGAGCCGCTGTTCGGTTCGTCGGCCGCGCACCGAGCCCACATCGCCGATCTCCTCGGCGTGTAACTCGCTGCCACCGCTCAGGTGTGCAGCAGGATCTCCGCGAGGATGTAGAAGATCACGATGAGCGCGAAGCCGGTGTACATCGCGTTCTTGTGGGTCTCGTAGATCACATTCAAACCGCTGTTGCCTCGACCGCTGATCATTCCGAGCGCGTTCAGCTCCAGCACGGCCAACACGACCACGCCGATGAGCAGGTAGGCGACACACTTGCCCGAGCTCAGCCCGACACCGAAGTTCGGACCGATTGCGTAGAAGTGCGCGGCACCGACCATGAAGACGAGAAGCGGCAGCGAGAAGATCGTGTTCTGACGCGACGCCATCGCGCTGGCGCGCGCGGCCGCCGCGGCGTCGGGATTCGCTTCGCCTCCCGCCTTCAGCGTGCGCGCGTTGGCGATCACGATCTGCTGCTTCGGCCAGATCACCAACCAGACGTTCAAGAACATCACGAGTCCGAACAGGATCCCGATCGCGAGTGTCGGGCCCGCGGTGCTGTGGACCCAGAAGTCCTTGCCGTAGGTGCCCTTCGGCGCGACGGCGATGATCAGCAGCCCGAAGAGAACGGTGGCCGCCGCGGCCCAGCGGAACCACCAGAGCGCCCGCCACGTGAGCTTGTCGAATGCGTCGTTGCGAGAGCTCGCTTCCATCTCGGCGTACGCCGGGGTCTGCACGAAATTGAAGAACCAGAGCAGCCCCATCCACATGATCGCCACGATGACGTGGGATATGCGGAAGGCCTCGGACAAGCCAACCCGGTGGAAGATCTCCATCGCACGCTCCCCGTTGCTGTTCTGAAAGGGCGGCCGAAGGTACCAAACCTTCTGTGGTCCCGTCAGGGACCCTCGGACAGATCGATGACGCCAGCATCCGCCGACGAAGCGCGACGCGGGGATCGGCGCTGGCTACGAATCAGACGTGAGCTGGGCCGGCCGCTCGAGAGTGCGCGACGCGCGGCAGCCCGATGCACTCGCCGACGAATCCGTTGTGCGGAGGGCGGACGGGAGTTGTAGTCGGGCGCACCCGTCACGCGTTCATTCCCCCGGGTGGGTGCGCCACCAGGTGAACAGCGCGGCCAGATCGTCATCGCTCGCAACCGCATGCGACACGCGGTCGCCCCGCGTCCACCACATCGCCGCGTGCCCGAGCTCGAGCGTGCACCGGTAGCGGCCGACCGCGACCCGGGGCGCCGACGGGAGCGACCAGGCCCGCTCCTCCGGCTCTCCCTGCGCGCAGGTTGCCGGACCCGAGCCCGGCGCAGGCTCGACGCCTGTGGCCGCGTAATAGGCGGCAGCGCCGGTGCCGGGCGAGTAGAGCCGAATGTCGAGAGAAACGTCGTCGATCTCGCAGTGCACGACCGGGCGCACCTTCGACAGGCCCCGGCAACCGGACACCGGGGGCACCGTCGCGGGCGCTTGCGGCGCGCCGACCGGCACCGCCGGAGGACTCGCCCCGCTCGACGCGTTCGAGGCGGCCGAGCTGTGGCCGACGACGAGCCACGCCGCGGCGAGCGCGGCGAGGAGCGCCCCCGCCGCGACCGGCCGGGCGCGGGCGCCCCGACCCGGTCGGGCGGTGGGGCGCCATCGGCGTGCGGCAACGATTCGCTGGGGACGGGCGATACGAGGACGGGACGCGCGTGGATGCGAGACGCCGGGGCGCGAAGGATTGGAGCGCGGGGGGAGTTCCATCGGGCGCAAGCTAGTCGCTCTACGGCAATACTTCCATGTTTGTCGCAGTCTTACATGGTCTGCTATACATCGCTGCGTGAACCGACCCCGGATCTCTCTCGTCCTCGTCACGTTGGCGGCGCTCGGTTCTCTGGTCGCGCTCGTCGGCACACGCCCGGCGCTGAACTCCGCGGTGCTCGGCCGCGGCGACGACCTGGCGCTCGTCGTCGCGTGGTCGGTGGCCGTCGCGGCGAGCGCCTGGCTCTTTCTCTCGACCGCGGCCTGCGTGGTCGCGCTCGGCGTCGGGCGACCGCATTTCGCGCGCCGGCTCGCGCCGGCTCTGCCGTTCGGCATCCGGCGGCTCGTCGAGGTCGCCGTCGTCGCCGCGACATTCTCGCTCGGCGCCGTCCCCGCCTTTGCGCTCGGTCCGGCCGGCGGTCCGGCTCGCGGTCCGGCCATCGATCAGCCGGTCGTCCGCGCCTCTGCAACCGCCGGCCGCGCCGCTCCGGCGTCACCCGTCACGCCCGTCCCGCGGGCCCGCCCCCGAAGACCCGCGACGACCACCGCCCCGGCGCCTCCCCCCATCCGCGCGACGAGGAGCGCGCCGGCGTCTTCGATTCCGCGCACCGCCACTCCCGGTACCGCGACGCCGTTCGCGCCGGCGCGCAGTTCGTCGCCGGCAGAGTCGGCCCCGGTCGGTGATGGATCAGCCGGCCGGTCGGCCGGCCCGGGCGAGGCGGGCAGGCACGTCGTAGTGCACCCGGGCGACAACCTCTGGCTCATCGCCCGCGCCGCGCTCACGCCCGCTACGGGTCGCCCGCCCGACGAGCGCGCGGTCGCGAGGTACTGGCTGGCGGTGATCGACGCGAATCGGGCGACGCTGCGATCGGGCAATCCGAACCTGATCTTTCCGGGCGAGATCGTGACGCTGCCGGCCCGTCCGACCGTGCCGTAGCCTCCGGCCGATGAGTACGCCGCCCACCCAAACGACCGGCGCGCCCGCGGCCCCGGAGGGCCCTCTTCTGGTGGACCAACTGCGTTTCATGGCGCGCGCCGGCGGAGAGCGAATCGCGTACGCCAACCTCGACACGGCAACGAGCATCACGTTCCGCGAGTGGGACGAACGCTCCAACCAGGTGGCACGCTGGCTCACCGACCATCACGTGGCCCGGCAGGACCGCGTTGCCCTCTACATGGACAGCGACCACTGCCTGGAATGGATCGTCGCGTACGCCGGCATTCACAAGGCAGGTGCGGTCGCCGTGCCCGTCAACACACGCCTCTCGCTCGACGAGGTCCTGACGATCCTGCGTCACGCCGAGCCCGCGGCGGTGATCACGAACCCGCGCCTCGTCGAAAACACGCGCGCGGTCGAGGCCGAGCTGCCGCTGCGCGCCGTGCTCGTGACCACGAGCTGGGACGATCTCGACAGCTACGACGCGAGTTACGTGCAGGTCCCCCTCGACGCCGACGACATCGCCGACATCATGTACACGTCGGGAACCACCGGCCTGCCGAAGGGCGTGCTCGTTCGCCACCGGAACGTCGCGATGATCCCGAACACCGTGCCCACCTGGACGAACCTCGGGTGGTTGCACGGCGCTCCACTGTTCACGTTCGCGGGAATGAGCTTCATCTTCAACCCCATGAAGATGGGGCTGAGCGGGTTGTACATGCCGAAGTTCGACGTCGACCACTGGTTCGACGTCGTCGAGCGCGACCGGCCGATGATGATCTTCCTCGTGCCGGCAATGGCCGAGCTCATCACCGCAAGCTCGCGTTTCGCGGCGGCCGATCTGAGCGCTCCACTTGCGGTGTCGATCGGCAGCGCACCGCTCGCACCCGCGACCTTGAAGACGTTGCAGGAGCGCATGCCGCAAGCGTCGGTGATCAACTCGTACGGCCTCACGGAAGCGGGGCCCGCGTTCATCACCATGCCGAAGGAAGAGGCCGACAAGCGCGTCGGCTCGGTCGGCAAGCCGAATCCGCCGATGGAGGTGCGGGTCGTCGATCCCGACACCGACGGCGACTGCGCTCCGAACGAGGTCGGCGAGCTGCTCGTGCGTCTCCCGGGCAAGCGGCGCGAGTACTACAAAGACGACGGCGCCAACGCGTCAACGTGGACACCGGACGGCTGGCTGCGCACCGGCGATCTCGCCTACCTCGACTCCGACGGCTTCGTGTACATCTCCGGGCGGATCAAGGACATGATCATCCGCGGTGGCAACAACGTGTACGCGACCGACGTCGAGGCCGTGATCCTGGAACACCCGGATGTGCAGGAGGCGGCGGTGGTGGGAGTGCCGCATCAGGTCCTCGGCGAGGACATTGGTGCCTTCGTCGTGCGCAAGCCGCCATCGACCCTGTCGGGCGACGCGCTCGCCGCGTTCTGCCGCGAGCGTCTCGCCGACTACAAACAGCCCCGCCGCGTGTGGTTCGTCGACGAACTCCCCCGCAACGCGACGGGCAAGGTCATGAAGCACAGACTGCGCGATATCGCGGCACGCGAATAGCCGCGCGCAGTGCATTTTGCGGCCGCACCGAACGTCTCGACCTCGTCCGATGCGCAAGGCGCGCTCATGAGTACACTGCCGCGTTCAGCTGCCCAGGGCAGCGTCTCACCCACATGACGATCCAAGAACGGCACACCGTGCTCCGCGATCGCGACGACACGCCGACAGACATCCAGGTCGAGCGCGCATCGAGTGCGAGGGGATCCGGTCGACGCGCTGTGTCGTATTTCGCCGTCGGCGCGCTTGTCCTGGGGTCGACCGCCGCCTATCTCGTCATCGCGCTGATCCGTCGGCACGACATGCTCGGAATGCTCGACCTGAGCATCTACCGGTCGGGCGGAAGCGTGGCCTGGCATCACGGCCCACTGTACGAGCAACACTTCGCGGCCGGGTTGTCGTTCACCTACCCGCCGATCGCGGCGATCGCGTTCGAACCGGCGGCAGCCGTGCCCACCTGGGCCGCGAATTCGTTGATGCTCGGCGCGTCAATCGCGTCCCTCGCCGCCGTGAACTGGCTCATCCTCGCGAGCGTGCACGACACGCGGCGGCGGATGCTGCTCGCCGGTTTCGCCACCGCCGTCGGGCTCTGGCTCGAACCTGTCCAGCAGACGCTGAGGTTCGGGCAGATCAACATCCTCCTCATGCTGATCATCGTCGCGGATCTCATGCAGCCCGACGAGCGCCGCCGGAAGGGGCTCGGCGTCGGACTCGCGGCCGCGATCAAGCTCACGCCGGCTATCTACGTGCCGTACCTGCTCCTGACCCGCCGGCGCCGCGCCGCCGCGAACGCGTGCGGCGCGTTCGCGGCCTGCTGCCTCGTCGGCTTCCTGTTGCTGCCGTCGCAGTCGGTTCGTTACTGGTTCCACGGCCTGTTCTACAACTCCGATCGGATCGGCAACGTCGGATACCTCGCGAATCAATCGATTCACGGCGTCCTCGTCAGAATCCTCGGCGAAAGCGGACGCGAGCAGTTGATCTGGCTCGCCGTCGCGATTGCCGTAGCCGCACTCGGACTGTGGATCGCGGCCGTCGCGTACTCGGCGGTCGGCGAGGCCGCCGGCATTCTGTCGGTTGCGCTCACCGGCCTCCTCGTGTCGCCCGTGTCCTGGTCTCATCACTGGGTTTGGGTCGTTCCCGCTATTGCGTTGGTCGGCGCAACACTCAGCCGCCGACATCTCGATGCTTGGCTCTTCACGCTCGTCGGCACACTGGTGTTCTTCGCGTGGCCCGTGAGCCGGCAAGCGGGCCTCGCCACCGTCCCGCAGGGCGTCATCTGGACATTGCCGTATCGCCTCGACAACCACGAGCACCTCTGGCGTGGCTGGCAGCTCCTCGCCGGCAATGCCGAAGTCGCCTTCGGCGTCCTCACCCTGCTCGCCTTCGGATTCTTCCTCATCCGGATGCGGCACCAAGAACAGACGGCTTCCAACTCAACCGCGCGCGGTCTCGAACTCCAGCTACAGGCGCCCACCCCTTGAGCTCCACCGCGATCACAGTCGTGCATCAGCATCCTCGGTGTTGTCGCCAGGAGGACTACGTTCAACGAGCGATCGAACGCCCCGCACTACCGGCCGAGGGCTGAACTCGCGTACCGCAGCCGTTAGGCGTCAGGCGCTGACCGGGGCATCGCGAGGCATGCCACAAGCGCGTGGGCGCGCGACGATGATTGCGCCATGGCCACGACCCGCCGAGCCGACATGTTCGTCGATCTCGATGACGACCCGCGCGAGAACAGACCAACCTTGGGCGACGAGCGGACCACGTTGATCGAGTGCCTGCGTAGTGTGCGCCTCACGTTGGA
>DATJAA010000348.1:0-2072 GCA_035516815.1 Acidimicrobiia bacterium
GCCCGCGACGCGAGGGGAACGCCGTGGTGTTCCGACACCATCGTGATGAGCTTCTCGACGACGAAAGGCGTCATCGCCACGACCGCGCACCGGCTCGTCGACCGCGGATTGCTCGATTACGACGAGCCCGTCGCGACCTACTGGCCCGAGTTCGCGGCGGCGGGCAAAGAGCGGGTGACGGTTCGCCAGCTCCTCAGTCACTCGGCCGGACTGCACCAGCTGCGCGGCGTCATCGACGATGCCTCCGAGATGCTCGACTGGGATCTCGTTTGCTCGCGGCTTGCCGCCGAAGCACCGCGGTACGAACCCGGAACCCGCCACGGCTACCACGGCATCACGTTCGGCTTTCTCGTCGGCGAAGTGATCCGGCGCGTGACGCGGACGACGGTCAACGAAGCCGTCGACGCCGAGATCGCCAAGCCACTCGGGCTCGACGGCGTCTCGATCGGCGTGGCCCCCGGTGACCGCGGCCGCGTCGCCGAGCTCATCATGCGTTTCGGCGACGCCGAACGAGCCGAGCGTTTCGCCCGCCGGGCTTCGCGGTTCGCGAGCCTCAAGCCCGCGATCGATACCTTCATGGTGCCCGGGTCGGACCGCCTGTTCGCCTCGAGCGACATCCTCGACGCTGCCGTACCCGCGGTCAACGGCTTCTTCACCGCGCGCTCGCTGGCGCGTATGTACGCCGCGCTCGCCGGCGGCGGCGTGCTCGAGGGCTCACGCTTCCTCAGCGCGGACACACTGCGGCGCGCGACCGAGGTCCAGTCGACCGGGCTCGACCTCGTTGTGGGGTTTCCCATGCGGTGGCGGTTGGGATACCACCTCGCGGCTACGACGCGCGGCGTGCTCCCGAACGGCTTCGGGCATTTCGGCTTCGGTGGTTCGGGAGCGTGGGCCGACCCCGATAGGAATCTCGCGGTTGCGTTCGTGTGCAATCGGGTCGCCGGCACGCCTTTCGGTGACACCCGACTGCTGCGAGTCGGCGCTCAGGCTCAGTCGGCCGCCGCCGCCCGCTGAATGCAAAGCCAGACTTGCCGGTCTCCGACGCGGTCACGTGTTCGTCTCACGTCCAGCGCTCGCCTTCGAACCGCAGCGCCGTGCGCGTGTCGCCTTGGCGGCCCCGGATCATCTGGTCGACGGTGTCGCTCACCGCAGTGCAGCCATCTTCGGTCGCGCTACGCGAGACCGACGAGCTCGGCGCAGTTCGCACGCATGATGCGATGCACCTCGTCGGGAGAGAATGCGCCGAGCTCTCTTACGAATGACGCGGGCTCGGCAAGGCCTTCGCCGTGCGGCCAGTCCGAACCGAACAGCACCTGGTCGACGCCGATCGTGTCGGCCAGCCGGCGAAGGTCGTCTTCGTAATACGGCGTGACCCACACGTGCGCGCGGACGGTGTCGATCGGGTCGTCGGGGAACAGCCAAGGTGCCCGGTTCGCGAGCTTTCGCAGACCCTTGACGAGTGGGTAGATCCAGTCGGAGCCGTTCTCGATGCTCGCGACGCGCAGGTTCGGATGGCGCTTGAACACGCCGTGGACGATGAGACTCGCCATCGTGTCGTGGATCGCTCGGTCGTCGATGATCACTTGGCCGAGGACGTCGGGCTCACGGAACGGAGCGAAGTCCTCGGCGCCGCCCCACGGCGCGCCGAGCATCCGGTTGTAGCCGCTGTCGCCGAGATGGAATGCGACCGGGGTGTCCGCCTCTGCGAGGCGAGCCCACACCGGGTCGTGCAGCTTGTCGCCGAGGGAGCGACCCTTGGTGCCTCCCGTCGGAACGGGCGCGGGACGCACAAGCACGATGCGCGCGCCGAGCGCCAGCACGCGGTCGATCTCCTCCACCGCCGAGGCCGGGTCGGCGAGCGAGATCATCGGCGCCGCGATGATCCGGTCGTGGTACGAGTAGCCCCAGTCGTCCTCGAGCCAGCGGTTGAAGGCGTTCAGACTCGCCATCGTCGCGGGGACGTCGTGCACGAGCGCCTGTTCGACACCGCAACCCAAGGTCGGGAACAGCAGCGCGGCGTCGAGTTGCTGCTCGTCCATCTTGGCGAGGCGAGCATCACGGTCGCGGTAGCT
>DATJAA010000349.1:0-4060 GCA_035516815.1 Acidimicrobiia bacterium
GCGACCGATCTGCACGCTCGCAACGACGCGATTTGTGGCCGGATCGATTCGGAGGAGACGGTCTCCGCCGCTGTCGGTCACCCACACCGAACCGAAGCCGACCACCACCCACACCGGATGACGGCCGGTGGACATGGTCGCGGTCACCGTGTTCGTTGCCGGGTCAATGCGAGAAACCGTCCCGCCGCTGTTCGCGACCCACACCGAGCCCGCACCGAGCGCCAACTGTTCTGGAGTCACGCCGACCCGGATGGTCGCGGTGACCTTGCCCGTTCCCGCATCGACGCGCGTGACGGTGCCCGACTGCCGGTTCGCGACCCAGACGTCGCCGTTGGCGGCCACCACCGAGTCGAGCGAAGCACCGGCGGGGATGCTTGCAACAACCTTGTCGACCGCGGGGTCGATCTGCAACAGGGTGCCATCCGTGCCCCAGAGCGCCTGGTCGCCGAACGCAATCTCGTTCAACTTGCGCGGAAGGTCGATCGGCGTGACCGTCACCGAGGCGGATGTCGCGGCCGCTTGGGTCCGGAACACAGTGGGCGCGTTGCTCGCACTCACGAAGAGGTTCGCACCATCGGCCGCGATCGAGTGGGGAGTGCTGGGAAAGGTCGCCGCCGGCACGACCCGATTTCCGTTCGGGTCTATCCGTGCCAACCGGTTCGCGTCGGGTTCGCTGACGTAGAGCGCCCCGTCGACGAACGCGACGTGATCGCCACGCGTGCCGAGCGGGATCGTTGCGATCACGGCCGGGTTCCGGCGACCGGCCGAGGTCGCGCCAGGCTTCGACGAGGAACCGCGACCGCCGACGGTGATCACGACTCCGACCACGACCGCCGCAACGATCACGACCGCCGCGATGATCAGCGGCCATCGGCGGCGCCTCGTGGAAATGGGAGGCACGAGCGCGGGCACCGGCGGAGGAAGAGGTTCGGCGGCGGCGACCACCTCGGCGACCGGCACGAGTTCGTCCGGCAACAACGAACGGCCCCCGGCGCCGGCGCGCTCCGGAGCCGTTTCGAACACTGTCGCGGGTGCGGACTCGGCGACTTCGGCCCGGCGCACGGGAGCTGCGGCGGCGCTTGGTTCGGACGTCGCGGCGACGGGTGGGGCACCGCCCGAGATGCGCGCGCCGATCTGTCCGCTGGCCATCACCGGCACGCCGCCGCGTTGCAGCCAACCGCGCCCGAGCGCGGTCGTGGCTGCGTCGGCGACGGCGACTCCGAACTCCTCGGCAGATTCGTAACGGTCGGCGACGTCGGTTGCGAGCGCGCGCATCGTCACGTCCTGGAGCGCGTCGGAGACCTCGGGAGCTACCCGACCGAGGGGCACCGGGGGCTCGTGCACGTGCCGGTACAGCACCGCGATGGAGTTGCCGTCGCTTGCGAAGGGCAAGTGGCCGCTCAGTAACTCGTAGAGGACGGTGCCGAGCGCGTAGATGTCAGTCGCGGGCGTGAGTTCCTCGCCGAGCGCCTGCTCCGGGGCCATGTAGGCCGGCGTACCGAGCACCTCGCCCGTCCGCGTCGCGAGCGATTCCTGGCCGCCGACCACCTTTGCGATACCGAAGTCGGAGACCTTGATCGTGCCCGCGGCCGTGAAGAGGATGTTGTCCGGCTTGATGTCCCGGTGCAGGACGCCCTTGCCGTGCGCGTAGTGCAGCGCGCTGCACGCGGCAATGACGATGCTGCACGCGGCTTCGGCCGTGATGCCTTCGCGGTTGAAGCGTTGCCAGACCGTGCCGCCGGGGAGCAGCTCCATGACGAGGAGGCACAACCCCGCGCTCTCGACGTAGTCGTAGATTGGCACGATATGCGGATGGTCCAGCGTCGCGAGCAGCCTCGCTTCGCTCGCGAACCGGCGTTGCACACCGGGGTCCGCGGCGAACGCTCGCGGTAACTCCTTGATCGCGACTTCCCGTCCGAGCTGGCGGTGCCGGCCGTGGAGCACCACTCCCCATCCGCCGCGTCCGATCTCCTCGCCGATCTCGTAGTTCGGCAACGCGTGCTCGACCTGCTCCCGGTCGATCGTCATCGGCCGGATCTCCGCAGCGCGGATGTCGCGCGCGCCGACGAGTGAGTTGCGGGTCGCAAGACCCGGCTGAGTCGGCCGGCGATCTCCGGCGCGTCCTGCACATTTGCCGCAGTCGCCCACAGCACCGTCTTGACCTGAAAGGGACGCAACTGCGGATGCTTCGAACGGATCAGCGCGGCGAAGCCGGCGATGTGCGGCGCCGCGTACGAGTTGCCGGTGCCGGAGATCCAGCCGTGGTCCAGCCAGGGAATCTCGACGTCGATGCCGCGCGCGAGGAACTCCGTCGGCGGCTGCGGGTTGTAGTGAAACCGCAAGGGGTCGTCGGAAAGGTTGCACGCGACGCTTGTCACCGCGCCGAACATGCAGGGGAAGCTCGGTCGCATGATGTTGTTCGCAGCTGTCACGACGAACGAGTTGCGGAAGTACGCCTCGTCGCACACCTCGTAAAAGGGCAATGCCCATTCGCGCCGCGTCGTACCGAGCGACAAGTTGATGACGTCGAAGCCCTGTTCGACCGCCCAGGCGAGACCGCGCAGGAAGACTGCGGCCTTCCCGGTCAGGCCCGCGCCAAGGACTCGGACGCTCGTGATGCTCGCTTGGGGTGCGAGCATATGGATGATCCCCGCGCATGCGGTGCCGTGGCCGTACGCGTCGCCGTGCGACCCGTGGATCTCCTCGACAGTCCCGTCGACGTCGCGCAGCTCGACGCACTTGTCGACGTCGATGCAGTCCCCGAGCGCGGGATGACCGGCGTCGATGCCGCTGTCGACGACCGCGACGCGGACGCCCGCACCGGTCGCGCCGCCCCAGGCCCACTCAGGGGACAGGTGGTCGAGCGAGACGCGGCCCGACAGTTGCAGAACCTGCGAGTCGCGCGAGTACGCCGGCGCCGGGTCTTCGTCCTTCATCGGGTGTCAGTCATCGGCGAGGACGTCGGCGAGGAACTGAGCGAGCGGGAGGTAACGGGCAGGATCGGAAGCGGCGAGGCGCGCGAGCCGGCTACCGAGCTCGGTCGGCGACGGCGCGGCTACCGGCGCGGCGGACGCGGCGACGAGGGCCGTACCTGCGACGTTGCCCAACAACGTCGCGATCTCGACATCGTCGAACGAGAACGGTCCGCCGCCATGCTTGTCAACGAGCTCGATGACGCCGTGGACGGCCTCACCGCTCCCGGCCGGAACGGCGAGGACGCTCAAGGGCCGTTCCCCTACCAGTGCTGCGACGCCCTCGACGCCGCGCGGGTCGTCACTGCGCGGCCGCATCGCGACGGGCTGGCCCGATGACGCGACGAACCCCGCGAAGCCCGAGTTGACACCAACGCGATGCCCGAGGAGATCGGCACCGGCGCCGGCGATCGCACAGAGCGCCAACGCGTCGTCATCGATCGCGAGCACCCAGCCACGAGTCGCCCCGGTTGCGTCGAGGGCGGCATCGAGCACGGACTGGAGCACTGGATCGGGCGAGCCCGCCATCAGGTCACACTAGCGTGCAGGCTCAGTGCTCGATCGCGCCGTACGCGCCGGACGCGCGGCGTACGTCGTTGGCCATCGATGCCGGAACGGCCGCTCGCGGCGCATCGAACGCGCGCGCGCGTGGTGCGATCGTCATCCGGCTGAGTCGTTGACCACCGACGGGCGCGACCGCGCTGCGCCCTTCTAGCGCGACCGCGACCGCCGGGTAGGTCGCGGCGAGGCCCGCGATCGTTTCGTCGTCGAGCACGAGCAAGCTCGCGTGCTCGGTCGCCTCCAACAATGCTCCCGTTGCTCGCCCGAGCAGGGCGCTGAGCCCAAAGGCGTCGCCCGGCCCGAGCTCTGCGGCCGCGACCAGCTGGCCGTCAAGCGCGGGCACCAGCACCCGCGCGCGACCTTGTCGCATCAGCACTAGGCAGCCGCCACCTTCGGCGAGGCGTCCGCCCGGCGCGAGGTTCTCGGCGCGCAGCCGTGTCGCAACGAGTCCGAGCTCGTCCGGATTCAGGCCCGAGAAGATGGGCACCCGCGCGAGCGCCGCCGGCGCGTCGAACGGGATCTCCGCG
>DATJAA010000350.1:0-13190 GCA_035516815.1 Acidimicrobiia bacterium
CGAACGTCGTGGTGCAGGAAGTGCGGAGGCAGTTCGCCGACGGCTTGATCATGAAAGGCGAAAAGCGCCCCGACTACGGGCCGGTGATCGACATCTGCACGTCGGCGTCGTTGCGTGAGCTCGCGACGCCGGCGCTGCTTGCCGTGCTCACCCCGGTGATCATCGGCTTCGGCGTCAACTATCTCGCCCTCGGCGGGTTCCTCGCCGCGGTGATCCTCACCGGCCAGCTCATGGCGAACTTCCTGTCGAACTCCGGCGGTGCTTGGGACAACTCGAAGAAATACATCGAGGACGGGCACTACGGAGGCAAGGGGAGCGACGCCTACCGCGCCGCCGTGATCGGCGACACCATCGGCGACCCCTTCAAGGACACCGCGGGGCCGGCACTCAACCCGCTGATCAAGGTCATGAACCTGATCTCGTTGCTGATCCTGCCGGCCGTCATCTCGTTGCGGAACAATCCCGGCGCGCGGTTCAGCATCGCCGGAGTTGCGCTCGTCGTGCTCATCATCGCGATCCTCTTCTCGAAGCGCGGTGGCGCGACGTTGCAAGCGGACGGACCGACGACGGAGACGGCCCGAGCCGTCGCGGTCGGCGACTGACTTCCCGCCCTCGTTGCGTTCGGGGCCGTCCTTCGGGGCGGCCCCTTCGCCGTTCGATCAGGCCGTTGTCTGCTCGGCGGGCGCGGATTCCCGCGCCCGCCGGTGCCGGCGCCATTCGATGAACGGCGGGATCAACGACAGCACGATGATCCCCGCGACAATCGGATAGAGGTACTTGTCGATGTCGATCGACTTGCCGAGCCAGAACCCGAGCAGGCTCACGCCGACGGCCCAGATGGCCGCGCCGACGACGTTGGCGATCGTGAACTTGCGGACGGGCATCTTCCCCGCGCCCGCGAGCATCGGGACGATCGTGCGCACGAACGGAATGAATCGCCCGAGCACCACCGCGCGCGGGCCGCGCTTCTCGAAGAACGTCTGCGCGCGGTCCAGGTACTCGGTCTTGAACAGGTGGGCGTCGGGCTTGAACAACCTCGTGCCGTACCGGCGGCCGATGAAGTAGCCGAGTTGCGCTCCGGCGACCGCGGCCACGAACGAGCCGATCACGACGGCGGCCAGGTTCAGGTGCGGGTCGCCGGCCGCGGTGGTCGCCGAGAACGCCCCGGCGAGGAACAGGATCGAGTCGCCGGGCAACGGCGCCGGGATCAGACCCGACTCGACGAAGATGACGAGGATGAGCCCGATCGTCCCGAACGTCTCGATGAGATCGCGGGGGCTGAGCCAGTTGACGGCGATGATCACGGCGGGAAACGTTAGACGCTCCACCCTGTGTGGCCGACATCGCGCATTAAGTGGTCGTGGTAGCCCGCGGAGTCCGGTCCTGAGGGCGACGGGCTACGGTCCGCGACCCGAGAGCCGACAAGGACGCATTCTGTGTCCTCGGCGGGTTGGGCCGGCGAACAGGGAGCTGCAGTGGCGAAACCGCTCGTGATCGTGGAGTCCCCGGCGAAGGCGAAGACCATCGCGGGCTACCTCGGGAGCGACTACACGGTGAAGGCGAGCGTGGGGCACATCCGCGATCTCCCGCGCAGTAAGGACGAAGTCCCCGACAGCCTGAAGGCGACGCACGGCCGGTTGGCGGGCATCGATCCCGACGACCACTTCGACGCCTGTTATGTCGTACCCGCGAACAAGAAGAAGGTGGTCGCCGAGCTGAAGCAGGCGTTGAAGGGAGCCGACGAGCTCATCCTCGCGACCGACGAGGACCGCGAGGGCGAGGCGATCGGCTGGCACGTGCTCGAGGCGCTGGGCCCGCGGGTGCCGGTAAAGCGCATGGTCTTTCACGAGATCACGCCACACGCGATTCGGGAGGCGCTCGAGAATCCGCGCGACCTCGACATGAAGTTGGTGGAGGCGCAGGAGGGCCGGCGCAAGCTCGACCGGATCGTCGGTTGGGAGACGTCGCCCGTTCTGTGGCGCGTGTTCGGGCGCGGGCAGGCCGCGTCCGCGGGCCGCGTCCAGAGTGTCGCCGTCCGAATGGTCGTCGAGCGCGAGCGGGCGCGGATGCGTTTCCGCTCAGGCCAGTGGCACGACCTCGAGGGTACGTTCGTCGCGGAGGCGCAACCGTTCCGCGCCGCGCTGGTCGAACTCGACGGCAAGCGCGTCGCCGAGGGGCGCGACTTCGATCCCGCGACCGGTGGTATCGCCGCTGCACGCGTCGCCGACGTCGTCCTGCTCGACGCCGACCGCGCGCGCGACCTGGCCGAGCGGCTCCGCGAGGTGCCGTACCGGGTGACGAGCACCGAGTCCGATCCGTTCACGGAGCGCCCGCGCGCCCCCTTTACGACGTCGACCCTGCAACAGGAATCCGGGCGCAAGTTGCGGTTCACCGCGTCGCGCACGATGGCCGTCGCCCAGCGGCTCTACGAACGCGGCTTCATCACGTACATGCGAACCGACAGCACGAACCTTTCGGAGCAGGCGATCGGCGCGGCGCGTGTCGCGATCGGGGAGCAGTACGGCAACGAGTACCTGCCGCCGCAACCGCGCAGCTATCGCAACAAGGTCAAGAACGCCCAGGAGGCGCACGAGGCGATCCGGCCGGCCGGGGATCGCATCCGCACACCCGGCGAAGTCAACGCCGAGCTCGACGGCGACGAGCGCCGACTGTACGAGTTGATCTGGATCCGCACCGTCGCGTGCCAGATGGCCGACGCGCGTGGCCGCAAGATGACGATTCGCCTGGGCGCGACCTCGACACAGGGCGAGCGGGCCGTCTTCCGCGCGTCGGGGAAGGCGTACGACTTCCTCGGTTGGCGCCGCGCGTACGTCGAAGACGTCGACGAAGGTGACGAGGTCGAGTCGGAGGCACGGCTCCCGGCAGTCGCCGAAGGTACGGCGGTGACGTGCAGCGAGCTCGCGTCGGTCGGGCACGAGACGAAGCCGCCCGCGCGCTACACCGAGGCGAGTCTCGTGAAAGAGCTCGAGGAGCGCGGCATCGGACGGCCCTCGACCTACGCCGCGGTGATCGAGACGATCCAGGCGCGGGGCTACGTGTGGCGCAAGGGAACCGCGCTCGTTCCGGCGTGGACCGCGTTCGCGGTCACCAACTTGCTCGAGCAACACTTCGGTCATCTCGTCGACTATTCCTTCACTGCGACGATGGAGGAGGCGCTCGACGTCATCGCGCGCGGCGAGGGTGAGGCCGAGAAGTGGCTCCACTCGTTCTATTACGGCAACGGCACCCCGGGTCTCCATTCGCTCGTCTCCGACGAGCATCTCGCGCTCATCAGCCCGCGCGGCGTGAGCACGATCGCGATCGGCAAGGACGACACGGGACACGAGATCATCGTGCGCGTCGGCCGTTACGGGCCCTACGTCCAGCGCGAGGACGACGAAACCGCGTCGCTTCCGCCCGACATTGCACCCGACGAGCTGAGTGTCGAGCTCGCGCTCGAGCTGATCGCGAAGCAGTCGCAGGGTCCGCGCACCTTGGGCGACGATCCCGAGACCGGACTCCCGATCTTGGTGCTCACGGGCCGGTTCGGTCCGTACGTACAACTGGGCGAACAGCAAGAGGGGACGAAGAAGAAACCGAAGCGCGCGTCGCTCTTCTCGACGATGACCCCGGAGACCGTCACGCACGAGGAGGCCGTGAAGCTGCTGAGCCTGCCGCGCGTAGTCGGAACCGACGCGGAAGACCGGGAGATCGTCGCTTCACCGGGCCGATTCGGCCCGTACCTCAAGCGCGCCGACGGCGAGACGCGCAGCCTCGCGTCCGAGGATCAGTTGTTCACCACCACTTTGGCCGACGCCGAAGCGTTGTACGCGCAGCCGAAGATGCGGCGCGGGCGCCAGCAGAAGCCACCACTGGCCGAGTTGGGTGTGAACCCCGACAACGGGCAAGCGGTGCGTGTGCTCGAAGGTCGGTACGGCGTGTACGTCACCGACGGCAACGTGAACGCGACCGTCCCGCGGGGCGCCGACCCGACTGCGCTCTCGCTCGACGAAGCCGTCGGCTTGCTTCGCGCCCGCGCCGAGGCCGCGCCGAAGAAGGCGAAGGCGACGGTCAAGAAGGGCGCGAAGAAGGCGGCGAAGAAGTCGACGAAGAAGGCGGCGAAGAAGGTCGCGAAGAAGACGACGAAGTCGACGACCACGAAGATGGCGATGAAGACCCCGAAGAAGGCGGCCGAGGGGGCGGTTGGAGACGCCGATGAGCCCGGGAGCTCGTAACCGGGAACCTAGGCTGGCGAACGCGTGACCGAGACGCAGCAACAGCCGCAGGCGCCGTTCATCCCACCGTCTCCGGACAGCGAGCCCATCCCGCCCAAGCCGTGGCAGGTCTTCCATACGCCCGGCTTCCCGCAGCTGTTCAGCGCGCAGGTGATCTCGAGCATCGGCGACTGGACCGGGCTCGTCGCGATCCTCGCGATCGCGAGCCACGTGTCGACCAACGCGGTCGGCTTCGTGATGGTCGCACGCATGCTGCCGGGCTTCCTGCTGGCTCCCGTCGCCGGCGCGTTCCTCGATCGCTGGAACCGCAAGGTCGTGATGGTCACCTGCGACATCGGGCGGGCCGCGTTGCTCGCGGTGCTGCCGTTCTGGGCGAACGTCTGGGGACTCGTGGTCCTCTCCTTCGCGATCGAGATCCTCACGCTCCTGTGGGGACCGGCCAAGGACGCGAGCGTTCCGAACGTGGTGCGTGACCCCGATCAGCTGCCCGCGGCCAACTCGCTCGGTCTCGTGGCCGCGTTCGGGATGATGCCGGTCGGCGCGATCCTCTTCGGTGTTCTCGCGGCCGTGTCGACCTTCCTCGGCAACTTCCACGCGCTCGCATGGCTCCAACCGAAGCAGTCGTCCCTCGCGATCTGGGTCGACGCGCTGACGTTCGTCGGCTCGGCCATCTTGATCTCGCGTCTCGCGTTGCCCAAGGGCCACACAACAACGAAGACTTCGGAGCAGCCTGGGCTCCGGCAGACGTGGCGCGACATCGTCGAGGGTCTCTCGTTCATCCGCGGCAACCCGCTGGTTCGTGGCGTCATGATCGGCCTCGCGGGCGGCCTGCTCGGCGGCGGGTCGATCGTGCCGCTCGGCGCGATCTTCTCCAAGGACGTGCTGGGCGGGACCGCGTCGGGCTTCGGCTTCCTCACGGCTGCGCTGGGTGTCGGTTGCGGGATCGGAGTGGTCACGTTGCTCTGGTTGCAGCGCCGGCTCCCGCGCGCGGCGTTGTTCTGCGCCGCAATCACCGCGACGGGAGTTGCGATCATCCTCGTCGCGTGCGTCTCCACCCTCGCGCTCGCGATCCTCCTCGTCGCGTTCGTCGGCGCGTGCGCGGGCTGCGCGTACGTCACCGGATTCACGCTGCTGCAGGAGTCGGTTTCCGACGAGATGCGCGGCCGGACCTTCGCCACGCTCTACACGGTCGTGCGGTTGTGCCTCCTGCTCTCGTTGACGATCGGTCCGTTCGTCGCCGCCGGTCTAGGTGCGCTCTCGGGTGAGTTCACCAATGGGCAGGTGAAGCTCGGCGGTGCGCACCTGAGCCTTCCCGGCGTGCGGCTCGCGCTGTGGTTGGGCGGAGTGCTCACCGTGGCATCCGGGCTCGCGGCTCGGCGACGTATGCGCAAGGCGAAGGTCGAGGTGAACACCGCGTGACGTTCGTCGTCGTCGAGGGCGGCGAAGGGGTGGGGAAGTCGACGCAGGTCGAGCGGCTCGCCGGTGCTCTGCGCGAGCGCGGACACGACGTCGTCGTGACCTTCGAACCCGGTGACACCAAAGCGGGCGCAGAGTTGCGCGCAGTCTTGCTCCACGCCGACGCGCCACTCGACGCGCGGGCGGAATTGCTGCTCTTGCTCGCCGACCGCGCGCAGCATGTCGCCGAGGTGATTCGCCCCGCGCTCGATCGCGGCGCGGTGATCGTCTGCGATCGGTTCACGCCGTCGTCGCTGGCGTACCAGGGCGCCGCGCGCGGCCTCGGGGTGGACGAGGTCGATCGGCTCAGCGAGTGGGCTTCGGGCGGTGTCGTCCCGGATGTCGTGATCGTGCTCGACCTTGCCGACGACGTCGCGGAGGCACGGGTGGCACCCGAGCGCGATCGCTTCGAACGCGCCGGTGCCGACTTCCATGCACGGGTCCGCGCCGCGTACCGCAAGCTCGCGCCCGCGCGAGGCTGGCGTCTCGTCGATGCGGGCGGAAGTCCCGACGAAGTGGCGACCCGCGTCCTGGCCGCGGTCGCGCCGCTGCTTCCGTAGGCTCGGCCCATGGAGTCAACCGTGGTCGGTCAGGAGCGGGCGTTCGCGGCGCTGCGGCGCGCGGCGTCCCGGCCCGGGCACGCATACCTGCTCGTCGGGCCGCGGGGATCGGGCATCGAGGACGCGGCGCGCGAGTTCGCCGCGATGTTGATCGGCGCCGGGGACGACGAGCGGGGACACCGGCTCGTCTTGCGCGGTGTGCACCCCGACGTCGTCGAGTTCGAGCCGAGCGGCGCTTCGTACCGGGTGAGGGAGGACGTACGCGAGCGCATTCTCCCGGAGGCTGCGCGGGCTCCGATCGAGGGTGACCGCAAGGTGCTCGTGCTGTTCGAGGCCGAGCGGCTCCGGGGCAATCAGAACGAGTCCGCGAACGCGATGCTGAAGACCCTCGAGGAGCCTCCGGACCGGACGGTCGTGGTGCTCGTCACCGCCGCACCCGACGATCTCTTGCCGACGATCAGGTCGCGGTGCCAACGCCTCGACTTCGACCCAATCGCCGACGATGACGTCCGCGCCGTGCTCGAACGCGAGGGTGTCGCGCCGTCCGACGCGCCCGCGCTCGCCGCGTTGGCGGGCGGCCAGATCGCGCGCGCACGTGCACTTGCCGGCCAACTCGCCCCGCTGCGAGCCGCTTTCGCGTCCGCACCCGCGCGGGTCGACGGCTACGGCGCGACCGCACTGGGCATCGCGCAGGAGCTCGACGGTGTCGTTGAAGGCGCCGCCGCCGCGGTCGCACGCGAGCAAGACGAGGAGCTCGTGGCGTTCGATGCTGAGATGGAACGGCTCGGGTATTCGGAGCGCGAGGCGCAGCGGCTGCGCCGCCGGATCGACGAACGTCACAAGAGAGTGTCGAGGCGTACGCGGATCGACCTGTTGATCGAAGGCGTGACCGCGATCGAGACGGTGTATCGCGACGCGCTTGCCGCGCCCGTGCCACCGCTGAACACCGACCGACCCGGGCTGCGCGTCAGCCCCCAAGGTGCGGCGGCCGCGCTCGACGCGTGCCGCGAGGCGCGGGAGGCGTTCCTGATCAACGAGAAGGGAGTGGTTCGCCTCGTGGCACTCCTGATGGCACTTCCGCCCGCGGGAACCGCCTGAGGGTCGGATATGCTCTCCAGCTTCGCCGGGGTAGCTCAGTCGGTAGAGCAGCTCACTCGTAATGAGCAGGTCAGGGGTTCGAATCCCCTCTCCGGCTCCACTGTTCTTCGCAGGTGGGAGCCGTCGCGTGGCTCGTTTCGGCACCGCGCCTACCGCACGATGCGACACTTCATTGCCACGATCGACGATCACGACACCGTCGCTCGGCTAATCGACGACAGGGGCGCGTTTCGCCGCTGCTACGACCAGCTGGAGCACTATCCGACTCCAGTGCACGCGGCCCGGGACCGGGACGTTGGCCTAGCCAGCACGATCGCCTGACGACCCGAGACCATGGAGTTCTGATCATGCGGAAGCTGATTGTGTGGGCGTTCATGTACTCGCTCGACGGCCTACTTGCTGACGAGGGCACAGAGTACTGGCAGTTCTGCTTCGGCCTGCCCGTCGACCCGATGGCCACGAAGCAGAAAGTCGACGTTTACGAGAGCGCCTACGCGCACGTCATGGGCCGCGTTTCCTATGAGGCCATGGCCGAAGCATTGCCGACGGCCGACCACCCGTTCACCGGCATCATGAACGCCGCGCGCAAGGTCGTCTTCTCGCGGACTCTGACGACGGCCGAGTGGGCCAACACCACCATCGCCGCTGGTGACACGACAGAAGAGATCGACAAGCTGCGGCGAGGCGGCGACGGCCACATCGTGGTCTGGGGCGGCGTCAGCTTCTGGCGGTCGCTCATGCGGCTCGACTTGATCGACGAGTTCCGCCTGGACGTGCACCCCTACGTTGCGGGCGAGGGTACCCGACTGTTCGACGACGTCCCCAAGTCTTACCGGCTCGATCTGGTCTCCAGCACTGAGTTCAGCAACGGGATCGTCGGGCTGCACTACCGCCGGCACCGCAGCTAGCCCGGCGGTCGACATGCGATCCGTGCTCGGCTCTCGCGTTGGTTCGAGCAACGAGCCGTAGTCGATCGAGCGAACCGTGGACGACGCTCTCGCGCACCCGAGCACGGCCGAGCGGAGCCGGTATCGAACGTGCGCGTCTATGAGTTGTCGACGAACTCGACGACCTCCGCGAACTCGATGCTCGGCCGAACGCCGTAGAGCCCCGTCACGCGCTCCAAGAGTTGATCCGAAAAGAACTCACGCGCCGCCGCCTCGCTCTCCCAAACGTAGACATTCGTCGCACGTTTCTGTTTCGCGTCGAGCGTGAAGAGCTTGTTGCGCAGCCCCGGCATGCCTTGGAACATCGCCTTGGCTTCGGCCGCGATCTTGCGTACGGCGTCGTCGTCGAGGTCCTTGGAGTCGAATGTCACGAATGCTGCAATCATGGGAGTCTTCCTTTGGCGCGTTTCGGAAAAGCTACGGCCGAGAACCGGGCCCCGCAACCACGACGGTCCAACAGGACGCGCGCTATACCTTCGGCTATGCGTTCGCCGATCGGCGCGGGATCCGGCAATCTATGCGCCTTGGACTCGAGTTCATATTGCATTCGGGACGCCGTCGACGGCGACATGCCTGCGCTGCGCGACCTGTACAACGCGCTCATCCCGACGACGACCGTGGCATGGACGGAATCACTGCAGACGTTGCGAGACCGGCGCGCTTGGTTTCGTCGTCAACAGCGTTTCCGTTATCCAGTGCTCGTCGCAGAGACGTCGAGCGAAGTGGTGGGATTCGCTGCGTATGGAAGTTTTCGGGGCTCCGGCAAATGGCCGGGCTACCGTCACACCGTCGAGCACACGATCCACGTGCGCCAGGACGTTCACGGCTGTGGCATCGGACGCGGATTGCTCGAAGCGCTCATCGATCGGGCACAGTCCGTAGACGTACACGTCATGGTTGCGGCGATCGACGCAGCCAATAGCGGATCCATCGCCTTTCACGAGCGGCTCGGATTCACCGTCGTGGCGAGGATGCCAGAAGTCGGCCGCAAGTTCGATCGGTGGCTTGATCTCGTCCTCATGCAGCGGATTCTCTGAACGACGTCCCAACGCCGGATTGGTTGACCCACGGAAACGACAGGCGAGCCCAAGGTCTGCTACTCGGCGCTCGCCGGGCGTGGCGTGCGGGATCAGGCATTCTGATTCCCTGTCCGCGATCGGCTGTCAAGTGACGCGTAGTTCAGGTGGGTTCACGCGTACGGCTCGATGTCGAGTGGTGGGTTGGTGTTCGGCGCCGCTACAACGTCTGATCGAACTGTGAAAGTTGGCTGAGCAGGTTGGCGCTCGATGTGCTCGACCACGCGCTCGTCGAGTTGGCCGACGTGGTGCTCGGCGATGTGGCGCCGGTGGAGTTGGACGGCAGCATCGTCTGGAGGTCGAACATGAGACGTTCGACGTCGGTCTGCAACGACGATGTGCTGGCCGAGGCGCTGGTCGCACCGGCCGAACCGCCGCTGCCGTTGTTGTCGCCATTAGAGACGCCGCCCACACCCGAGATCCCCGACGTACTTGTACTGGAGACGCCGCTCATACCGCCACCGTGGTGGTGGTGATGGCCGTGTACCCGGTTGGCGATCGTGCTCGCGAGGTTCGTCAACTGCGTGTCCGAGAGCTGCGGTCCGCCGTTCGCCGACGACTGCTGCAAGCCCTGCTTGATCGCGTTGAGCAGATCGGTCTGGGAGATGCCCTTTGACTGGGCCAACGCGCTGAGGCTCGTCTTGCCGGACTGGAGGTCGCTCGTCAGCTGCTGGGCGCTCTCACCGAACAGTTGCGCGACCGGGCCCAACGCCTGCTGCATACGCGTCTGCCACGATGAAGCGTCGACGGTCTGCGATGGGTCGAGCAGTGCGGTGTTGCTGATTGCGCTGACCGTCATGGTCCGTACCTTCCTCGGTCCGCTGGTCTTGTGTGCTGACTCGGTCAGCGTTCGCGGCCGCTGAAGGAAACACAGGGAACTCTTATCCGAGAACACATCACACCACCGCGCATCGGTCACAGCAACACCGCAGCCGTCTCGAAGACAAGCCTGGCATCGCGCCGGAATACCGGCAATGGACGCGACCCGAGGTCGTCAGCGAACCTTGCGTCGTGCGCCTCGAGCGGGAGACGGATGCCCGGCGCAAGGCCGGCGGATCATCCTCACCGCGTTGCATACCGACCGCTTTGTGCTTACGGGTCGAGGCGGATCAGGGCATCGCCGCCGTGGCACCCGGGCAGCTGAGCGTGTGATCGCAGTCACCACCTCTTTAGTCCCGGTGCAGTAGATGCCGACACAGTGCGACGATGGACGTGACCAGCGCGACGAGCGCCACCTCGTGGGCCAGCCTGGTCAACACGCCCGCGGCCCAGCTGATGCAGGCACAGTCGGTGACCGATTCGTCGTTGTTCGCGGGCGCGACCGGTGAGCCGAGCGACCTGGTCAGCTTGACCTCAGCCGCGACCGCGATGCCGCTCTACCAGGTGCCCGGGCTTCTCACCGGCCTGACGCAGTGGGACGGCAGCCAGACACCGGGCTCGGAGCGCGCACCCGCGCCCGCCGATCCTGCCGCGGCCGCGATCACGCCGACCTACTCGTTCAACCCGTTCGACGAGGGGTCGTGGGACACGTCGGGGCAGACCTCCACCACCACGCCGGCGTCGACCGCAGACGGGTCCACATCCGGTGCGAGCACCGACACGACCACGACCGAAGGCGTCAACGCCGACGGGACCGGCATCGAGACCGGCACCGGCGTCGTGGTGCCCTTGCCGGCGTACTCATTCAATCCCTTCGATGCAAGCTCGTGGGACGTGCAGCCGCCGACGGGCAACACGATCGACACCCTTGCATGACGCGCACGTGGTCGTAACGGCCAACATTCGGCGTTCTGCCCGGCGTACTCGATCCCGATAGGCGTGCACTCGAAATTCATCGGTGCTGTGCCTACAGGACGATCAGAATGTGCGCCGTGCCGCAGCCGAGGATGCACGACGACGAGGTCGAAACCGACTGCGAGTTGGCACGTCGTTTGCTCGCCTCGCAGTATCCGCACTGGGCCGATCTCCCGATCGAACGGGTTCGGTCGGCCGGTACCGACAACGCCATGTATCGGCTCGGCGACACCATGGCAGTTCGACTTCCGAGGATTCACTGGGCGATCGAGAGCGTTGCCAAGGAGCAACGGTGGCTTCCTGTGCTTGCGCCGCACCTTCCGCTCGCGGTGCCGATACCGATCGCTAAGGGCGAGCCCGAAGAGGCGTTTCCGTACCCGTGGGGTGTCGTGCAATGGCTTCCCGGCGAAACACCAATGCCCGGTGCGCTGAGCGATCCCGCGCAGGCGGCACTCGACCTCGCGGACTTCGTGCGCGCGCTGCAGTCGGTCGACCCCAACGGTGGACCGCAGCACCATCGCGGCCGGCCGGTGCGTTTCCAAGACGAGGCAGTGCGTAAAGGTGTCGCCGGTCTTCGAGACGAAGTCGACGGCGATGCCGTGCTCGATGCGTGGTCGCGAATTCTCGCCGCACCCGACTACGACGGTCCGCCGGTCTGGTTCCATGGCGACCTCGCGTATCTGAACCTCCTCGCGCGCGACGGAACGCTGTGCGGCGTGATCGATTGGGGAACATGCGCGGTCGGCGACCCCGCGGGCGACACCATCGCCGCGTGGAGTCTCCTTCCGCCCGAAGCACGTGCCGTGTTCCGCGACGCGCTCGACATCGACGACGCCACCTGGCAACGCGGCAAGGGATGGGCTCTCACCGGCGTCTTCGGCATCCCCTACTACCGCGACACCAACCCCGTCCTCGTCGCCGACAAGATCCGAGCGATCGAGGCCGTGCTCCAAGACTCGACCTGAACCGCACCGCGGGAACATCCGCCATATCGCGGCGATCGCGAAGAGATTGCTTGGACCCGCGCTTGCCCGGTGACCAGCGCGCGCGATCTGTCGATCGGGTGCGCTCGGGGCGTTATCGGAAGCTGGGCGGCGTCCGCGCGCGACCACGAGCGAAGGGGTCGCGCGACGGGCTGCAGCGACAAGCGTCGCGGGTTGTTCGATCCCGATCACGTCGTAGCCGAGACGGAGCAACTCGCGGCCGACTCGTCCTTCCGCGCAACCGATCTCGATGATCAGCCCGGCCGGCGAGGGCAGCACGGCGCGCAGCTCGGGCCAGGTCCCGTCCCAGAACCCGTCATGGTTCGGCGCGCGGGCCCAGGCGATCCAATCTTGCGTGTGCTCCACGTACGAGGGTGCATGACCCCCGATCCGTGCTCGCCCGTCGGCGCGCGATCGGGCACTATGCGTGCGCAGCGGTTCGTCGTAGCCTCGCAACGAGCCGGCCGCGTAAACGGTGAGTTCGTCGCCGAGTGAGAGCAGGGTGATCATGAGCGACAGCAGCCCGTCACCGTTGAGTTCGCACGATGAGGCACTGTTCAACGCTGCATCCGGGCACATCGCGCACCACATCGTGACGTTTGAGCAGGCGATCGAGGACTTCGCCGATGCATCGCAAGAATGGCGGCGACTGTTCTCAGAGCTGCTCGGCACCTTCTTCCTGGTGTTGGTCGCGGCCGGCGGCGGGATGATGAGTCAAGCGTTTCCGAACACGATCAGTCGCACCGCCGCCGTTGTTGCCCCCGCCCTGATGGTCATGGCGATCATCTTGTTCATGGGCAAGGTTTCGGGCGCGCACCTGAATCCGGCCGTGAGCATCGCCTTCGCGCTTCGCAACGACTTTCCTTGGATCCGGGTCCCCGGCTACGTCGTCGTACAACTGATCGGTGCGTCACTCGCCGCGTGGTTCCTCCAAGCAGTCGTACATGTCTCGGCGTCGTACGGTGCGAACTATCCTGCACTACATTTCTCGAGCGGCGATGCCTTCTGGATGGAGGCAGTACTCACCTTCGGACTGGTGAGC
>DATJAA010000351.1:0-15452 GCA_035516815.1 Acidimicrobiia bacterium
TCGCCGGGGCCGGACCGGCGGTGCACTTCGTGATCGCGGTCGTGCTGATGTTCGCGGTGCTCTTCTTCGCGGGCGACTATCGCAGCCAGCACCCCACCCTCGTGCTCGCGCAGACCTCGCAAGGTGCCGCGGCCGCCGGGCTGAAGGCGGGTGACACGGTCGTCTCGATCAACGGCACGCAGGTGCGTGACTGGACACAAGTGCAGAACCTGATCAATCCGGCCGGCCATCCCGCGCAACCGGGTGAGATCGTTCACTTCGTCGTACAGCGCGGCGACGAGGCGATCCCGTTCGACGTCACGCTGCAACAGAGCACCGACTCGTCCACGAAGCGCGCGGTAGCGGGGATCTTGCCGAACACCGTCGTTCCCCGCCTCGGGATCGTCTCGTCGATCTCGGAAGCGCCGCGCCAGGTCGCCGACTTCGGTTGGGAGTCCATCAAGGCCATGGGCACGGTCTTCTCGCCCTCGGGTATCTCGAACTACTTCCGTATCCTCTCCGGCGACACGGGCAGCAACACGAACCAGAACGCGCGGTTCTCCTCACCGGTCGGGGTCGGCGCGCTGGCGACCGACGCGGTCAAAGCCGGGTGGGTGAGCGTGTTCGAGCTCCTCATCGCGATCAACATCTTCGTCGGCCTCTTCAACCTGCTGCCGCTTTTGCCGTTCGACGGTGGCCATATCGCCATCGCAATGTACGAATGGGCCGCGTCGACCATCCGGCGGCGACGCGTGCAGGTGGATGCCGCCAAGCTGCTCCCGATCACAGTGGCGGTGGTCGCGGTGCTCGGCTTCATCTTCCTCTCGAGCTTGTTCCTCGACATCACGCACCCCATCGCGAACCCGTTCTGACGCCGAGGCGATGCTCGCGTGAAGGTTTGGTGAGCGGATCGGCCGCCGCGACGATCCGGTCGTAGGCTGGCGCGGTGACCCGCCGTCGCAAGACCCGTCAGGTGATGGTCGGCTCGGTGCCCGTCGGTGGTGACGCGCCGATCTCGATCCAGTCGATGACGACGACGAAGACGGCCGACGTCGACGGCACCCTGGCGCAGATATACGCATTGGCGAGCGCCGGCTGCGACATCGTCCGGTGCACCTGCAACGAAGAGGAAGCCGCGGAAGCACTCGCCCAGATCGTTCCTCGCTCGCCTGTCCCGATCGTCGCCGACATCCACTTCCAGCACCGGCTCGCGCTCGGCGCGCTCGAAGCCGGGGTCCACGCGCTGCGGCTCAACCCGGGGAACATCCGCAAGGCCGAGCACATCAAGCTCGTCGCATCCGAGGCCAAGGCGCGCGGCGTTCCGATCCGTATCGGCGTGAACGCCGGCTCGCTCGATCCCGCGATGGCGGAGCTTCACGGCGGGATCACAGCCGAAGCGATGGTCGCGTCAGCAATGCACGAGCTCGAGCTGTTCCGCGAGGTCGACTTCGACGACGTGAAGATCTCGGTGAAGGCGTCGAGTGTCCCACTGATGATCGACGCGTACCGCTTGTTATCGGAGACGACCGACCATCCTCTGCACCTCGGGGTCACCGAAGCCGGAGTGCTCCCCCAGGGGCTGATCAAGGGCGTTGCAGGGATCGGCGCGCTGCTCGCCGAAGGGATCGGAGACACGATCCGGTTCTCGCTCACGGCCGACCCGGTCGAGGAAGCGAAAGCCGGGCGCGCGCTGCTCGAGGTCCTCCAGCTGCGGGAGCGCAAGGGCCTCGACCTGATCGCGTGTCCCTCGTGCGGTCGGGCCGAGGTCGATGTCATCCGCGTCGCCACCGACGCGCAGCAGGCGCTCGAGGAACGCAACATCCCGCTGCAGGTCGCGGTGATGGGATGCGTGGTGAACGGTCCGGGGGAGGCTCGGGAAGCGGATCTCGGCATCGCCGCGGGCCGCGGGAAGGGCCACCTGTTCGTGAAGGGACAGGTGGTGCGGGTCGTCCCGGAGGCGGAAATGGTCGCCGCGCTCATCGACGAAGCCGAGCGCATCATGGCGGAGGGAATCGAGGCGCGCCTCGCGGCGGCCGACCCGAACGCGGCCGCGCTGGCCGACGCGGCGCGTGAAGAGCTGCTCCAGATCCAGGGTGTCGACGCGAACCACTCATCGGAGCGCATCCGGAGAATCCGCGAGATCGCGGAGTAGCGGCCGCGCCGACCGGTGGTCCTCGCCGCCTTATCCTGACATTCGTGTCAGACAACGAGAGCACCCCGGTCGGGCGGCGCGTGTTCCTCGGTCTCCTCGGTGCGGGCGCAGCCGGGGTGCTCTTCGGCGCGCGCGTGCAGAACGTCTTCGCGAGCCTCGTGCCGAACTGGCTCTCCCTGCTGCCCCTCGGCGATCACTTCCGCTTCTACACGGTCACGGGCGGCTTCCCGAAGCGCGCTGCCGACGAATACAGCCTTTCGATCGGTGGACTGGTACGGCATCCCTACACGCTCTCGTACGCACAGCTGCGCGCGATGCCGTCGACGATGCTGACTCGCGACTTCCAGTGCGTGACGGGCTGGCGCGTGCCGAACGTGCACTGGACCGGTGTCCGGCTCAGCCACCTGCTCGACAAAGCCGGCGTACAACCGGGCGCCCAGGCGCTGCGATTCACGTCCTTTGATGGGTTGTACACCGAGAGCCTCAGCCTCGAGCAGGCGCGCCGCGCTGACGTGATGGTCGCATACGACCTCGACGGGAAGCCGTTGAGCAGCGATCACGGCGGCCCGGCGCGCCTCTACGTCGCGCCGATGTACGGCTACAAGTCGTGCAAGTGGCTCAGCGGGATCGAGGTCGTCGATCACGTGATCCCGGGCTACTGGGAGAACGAGGGTTACGACGTCGACGCATGGGTCGGCCACAGCAACGGCCGCGACGACGCTCCCACCTCGTCGTGAGTACTGCCCGCGGCCGTATCCCGCGCTTTGACCGGCTCGAACGGATCGTGCATTGGTGCAACGCGACGTTGTTTCTCGTGCTGCTCGCCACGGGCGCGTCGTTGTACGCCGGCCCGCTCTCAACGATCGTTGCGCACCGGCACGCGGTGAAGACGATTCACGTGTATGCCGGCCTGCTCCTGCCCGTGCCACTGCTCGCGGGGCTCCTGCTCCCGGCCGGCCGGCAGTTCCGCTCGGATGTCTCACGTTTCAATCGGTGGACGACCGACGACAAGCGCTGGTGGTCGCGCCGCAACCGGGCGTCGGTGCAGCTCGGCAAGTTCAACCCCGGTCAGAAGCTCAACGCGATCTTCGTCGCGGCGTCAATCGTGCTCATGCTCGTCACCGGATCGATCATGCGCTGGTTCAAGCCCTTCCCCGACACCATCAGAACCGGCGCGACCTTCGTGCACGACTGGGTCTTCGTACTACTTCTCGTCGTCGTCATCGGTCACATCATGATCGCGCTCGCCGATGTCGATTCGTTGCGCTCGATGATCCGCGGATGGGTGCCGGAACCGTGGGCCAGGCGTGAGCGTCCGCGTTGGTGGGCCGAGGTCGTGGCCGAGCGTTCCGGCGGCGACGACGACTCAGCGGATCCGCTCGGCCACGTCGAGGCAAGCCGCGACGAGGGGCTCGGCGAAGCGCGCGTTGGCACAGGCGAGATGCCCGTCGGCGAGTGAGTGCACCGTCGAGTTCTTGATCGCGCCGGCGAGGTCGAGCTGCAGCGCGGGGGCGACACCGTGGTCTTCGGTTGTGCAAAGGATCGCGGTGGGAACGTCGACCTCGCCGATCCAGCGACGCGCGCTGTAGGTCGTGATGGAGTGACCGGCTTCGATGATCATGCGCCAGTCGTGCCGCCGCATCTCGGCCGCGGCCCAGGTCGGCATCGTCGAGGGTTGCATGCGAACCATCGGTACCGCTGGGAGCAGACGCGACGGCACGGTCATGCGGGCCAGCGCGGTCGCACCGAACATGGTCGTCTGATAGACGCTGCGCGTCAGCCGGTTGGGCGCGAAACCCGCGCTCGTCGCACACAACACGAGTCCTTCGACGAGGTCGCGGTGCCGTCTCCACATCAGTTGGGCTACGGGTCCACCCATCGAGTAGCCGACCGCGATGACAGGACCGGTGTCGAGCGCTTCGATCGTCGCCGCGCAGTCGTCCGCGCAATCGGACAGGCGGAAGATGCGATGCGTGCGGAGTCCGCGCGCGTGGCCGCGCAGGTCGGGCGCGACGATGTTGAAGTGGGCGCGCAGCGGCTCGAAGGTCTGGAACCAGTTCAGACCCGCGCTCGCAACCCAGCCGTGCAGCAAGAGCAGGGTCGGCGCGCCCGGCGGACCCGCGACCTCGCGCACGAAAGTCGTCCCCTGATCGCCCAGCTGGATGCGGCGGCCGACCGGCAGGAGCGAGGGTCCTTCTCGTTGCGGCGGCGGTTCAACCGAGGCCGTCATCGCGGTAGCTCCTCCCGTATGCGCTCCGCCGCGCCTCCATGCTGACACATTCGTCAGCTCGCGGGCTCACTTGCGGGATCGGGCCCGCCGTCTTGGGCCCTCCCGCGGCCTACGACCGGCGCTCGGCCCAGTAGCAGTCGACGCGATACGGGATCCGGAGCTCCTCGCGGCCCCGTGCTCCCGGGTGGTCGGCGAGCACGGCACGCACCTCGTCGAGGACCACCGCGCGGTCGGCCTCGGGGAGCACCGCGACGTGACTCACGCTCGCGACTCGCCGGACCACGCCGGCGGGCGTGATCGGCTGGACGTGCCGGAACTGGGCCTCGTGCAGTTCGCCGAACCCGGGCATGTCGCTTCGCGTCGCGCTGTCGCGCCAGTTCTCGTGATCGCGCCAGGGCGCGTGCTTCTCGACACGATCCATGATCGTCCACACCGCGTCGACCCAGGGCTCGGTCCGGTCGCGCGCATTCCACACGAGCGCGAGCCGCCCGCGCGGTCGCAACACGCGCGCGGCCTCGGCCGTCGCGGGCTCGTGGTCGAACCAGTGCCAGGCCTGGGCGACGGTGATCGCATCGAGTGATGACGCCGACAACGGAAGTGCCTCCGCCGTTCCCGCGACGATGGGAACCTCCGGCAGCTTCTCCCGGAACGTCGCTCGCATTCCCGCAACGGGCTCGACTGCGAGCAAGTCGGCGCCGCTCGCGACCAGCAGTCGAGTCAGCTTGCCCGTGCCTGCGGCGACGTCGGCCACGCGCTTCCCATGCGAGATGCGAAGCTCGTCGACCAGCCACGCGACCACTTCGGGCGGGTACGAGGGTCGTGCCGCCTCGTAGTCGCCCGGGTCGTTGAAACCGGCCGCCGCGACATCGTGTACCACGTCTTTTGGTCGCCCTCGCTCGGCCGGGGATGCCCCGGCCGCTTCACGCTCGAGAATCCGGCGAGCTCGCTCCGCTCCGGTTCGCCCACCGAACTGTGTTCACAGGATCATACCGGCGGCGACGGTGTCGTTCGTGGCCTCGTCGACGAGGATGAACGAGCCGGTCGCGCGATTGCGGCGGTAGTCGTCGAAGAACAGCGGCGCGGTGGTGCGCAGCGTGACGCGGCCGATCTCGTTGAGCGAGAGCGAGGTCGCGGTCTCGTCGCGATGCAACGTGTTGACGTCGAGCCGGTAGTGCAGGTCCTTCACGAGGCCGCGCGCCCACTTCGAAGTGTGCTTCAGTGCATACTTGCTGCCGGGCTTGAGCTCGCTCCGCTCGTTGAACCAGCACAGCATCGCGTCGACGTCCTGGCCGATGTTCGGCTGATTGTTGGGCCGGCAGAGCATGTCGCCTCGACTCACGTCGAGGTCGTCGCTCAATCGGATCGTGACGGACATCGGCGGAACGGCTTCGTCGACCGGCCCGTCGGCGGTGTCGATCGAGGCGATGGTCGACGTGAATCCGGACGGCAGGATGACGACGTCGTCGCCGACACGGTAGGAGCCGCTCGCGACCTGACCCGCATAGCCGCGGTAGTCGTGGTGATTGTCGTCGCGCGGCCGGATCACGTACTGAACGGGAAAGCGGCAGTCGATGAGGTTGCGGTCCGAGGCGATGTGGACCTCTTCGAGATGATGTAGCAGCGAGGTTCCCTCGTACCAAGGAGTGTTCGCCGAGCGTTCGACCACGTTGTCGCCCTTCAGCGCCGACATCGGCACGAACTGGAGGTCGCGGACATCGAGCTTCGCCGCGAACTCGCGGAACTCGGCTTTGATCCGCTCGAAGACGTCCTGGTCGTAGTCGACGAGGTCCATCTTGTTCACGCAGAGGACGAGGTGGGGGACGCCGAGCAGCGACGCGAGGAACGCATGCCGCCGCGACTGCTCGATGATCCCTTTGCGCGCGTCGACGAGAATGAGCGCGAGGTCGGCGGTCGAGGCGCCGGTCACCATGTTGCGCGTGTACTGCACGTGCCCGGGAGTGTCGGCGATGATGAACTTGCGACGCGGAGTGGCGAAGTAGCGGTAGGCGACGTCGATCGTGATTCCCTGTTCCCGTTCGGCGCGCAGGCCGTCGGTCAGGAGCGCGAGATTCATGCCCTCCTCGCCGCGCAGCATCGTCGAGCGCTCGAGCGCTTCGAGTGTGTCCTCGAAGATCTGCTTCGAGTCGTAGAGCAGCCGGCCGATCAGCGTCGACTTGCCGTCGTCGACGGAACCCGCGGTCGCGAATCGGAGAAGCTCCATCTATCTCCCTCCCGCGTCTCGCGGCGATGAGGCGGCGGGTGTTCCCGGGCGAGTAGCACTCCGCATCAGAAGTACCCCTCGCGCTTGCGGTCTTCCATGGCCGCCTCCGAGAACTTGTCGTCGGCCCGGGTCGCACCGCGTTCGGTGATGCGCGATGCGGCGACTTCGGTGATCACGTCGTCGATCGAGACGGCCGTCGACGCCACCGCCGCCGTGCAGGTCGCGTCGCCGACCGTCCGGTAGCGGACCGTCGCTTCGAACACTTCCTCGTCGGCGGTGGGCTGGAGGAATTCCGTCACGGCCATCAGCATTCCGTCGCGGCGGAACACCGGGCGCCGGTGCGCGTAGTAAATCGACGGCAGCTCGATCTCCTCGTCGGCGATGTACTGCCAGATGTCGAGCTCGGTCCAGTTCGAGAGCGGGAACACACGGATGTGCTCGCCCTTGCGGTGGCGGCCGTTGTACAGCGACCAGATTTCCGGCCGCTGGTTCTTCGGGTCCCATTGACCGAACTCGTCACGGAACGAGAAGAACCGCTCCTTTGCGCGTGCCTTCTCCTCGTCGCGCCGCGCGCCGCCGAGTACCGCATCGAACCCGTGCTCGGCGATCGCGTCGAGCAGCGTCGTCGTCTGCAGACGATTGCGAGACGCCCGCGGGCCGGTGTCCTCGACCACGCGTCCGGCGTCGATCGACGCCTGCACCGACGCGACCACGAGATTGACGCCGAGGCGCTCGACCGACGAGTCGCGGAATTCGATCACCTCCTGGAAGTTGTGGCCCGTGTCGACGTGCATGACGGGGAAGGGCAGCCGGGCCGGCCAGAAGGCCTTGCGAGCGACGTGGAGCATGACCACGCTGTCCTTGCCGCCCGAAAAGAGCAGCACGGGACGCTCGAACTCGGCCGCGACCTCCCGCAGCAGATGGATCGACTCCGCTTCGAGCGCGTCGAGATGAGATATGAGGCGGTGCATTCTTCGCTTCCGTCGCTTGGCTTTCGTGGAGTCAGGCTCCGGGCCACCCGTGGAGGCCGCATTCCATTTTGCCCTGTCCCGACCAGCGGCCCGAACGGGGGTCTTCGCCGTCGGCGACGGGCCGGGTGCAGGGCCAGCACCCGATCGACGGGTACCCCTGGGCGACGAGCGGATGCTCGAGCAGTTCGTGATCCTGCTTGTAGGCCGCGATGTCGGCGTCGGTCCACGGCGCGAGGGGGTTCACCTTGACGATGCCGCGCCCGATGTCGAGGTGCGCGATCGGCGCGTTCGTGCGTGTCGGCGACTCGACCCGGCGCAAACCGGTCATCCACGCCTGCTTGCCGCGCAAGGCGCGGGCCAAGGGCTCGACCTTGCGCATCGCGCAGCACTCGTCGGGATCCGTCTGCCAGAGGTCGTCGGGCGACACGAGCGGCTGCATGACCGTGAGGTTGAGGTCGTAGCGCTCCCGCACCCGCTCGACGTACCAGAGCGTTTCCGCGAAGTGGTACTGCGTGTCGAGGAACACGACCTCGATGCCGGGCGCGGCGCGCGCCGCCAGGTCGACGAGAACACAGTCCTGGAATGACGCGGCGACGACCATCGCGGTGCCGAATCGCTCCCACGCCCACCTGATTGCGCTCGACGCGGGCTTGCGTTCGAGCTCCTTGGAGACCGCCGCGAGCTCGGCAAGATCGATGTCGACTAGCGGGCGGTCGACGGTAACGGGATCGAGCAGGCTCATGCTGTCTCGCTCTGGTTCGTCCGCTCTCGGCGCCGGGTCATGTCGCCGCGCACTCCCCGTCGCCGACATCGGCGACGTAGGGGCCGGTCTCGTCGTAGTCGACGTAGAACTCGGGACCGACGTCGGGCGGGGGGAACTGATCGAGGTCGCCGACGGAGTCACCGACAGCCTTGGCGCCGCCCGCGCGGGCCAGCCACGTCTGGAACAGCTCGCCCGGAGCGCGCTCTTCCTCGAAACGGCGGACGATCCGCACGACGGCTTCGGGCGCGCTCTTCGCGGGCACCTTCGTCGCCTTGTCACCGAATTCCACCTCGGTCTCGCCGAGATGGCCGCCGAGCAGCATCTGGTAGCCGGGCGCGGCTCGTCCGTGGGCGCGGCGCTCGAGACCGAAGAATCCGATGTCGGAGATGTGGTGTTGGCCGCAGCTGTTGGTGCAGCCGGAGATGTTCACGCGCACGCCGGGCACCTCGGCGAGTCCGGCATCCTCCAGCGCGTCGCCGATCGCCGCGGCGAGGCCGCGTGACTGGGTGACCGCGAGATTGCAGGTGTCGGCTCCCGGGCAAGAGACGACGTCGCGCGCCAGCTCGGCGCCCGCTTGGGCCATGTCGATGTCGGCCAGACGGTCGTAGAGCGCGCGCAGGTCGGCCTCGTTGAGATCGCGCAACGCGAGGTTCTGCCGGTTGGTGATACGGACGTCGATAGCGAGGTCGCGCTGGATGTCGGCAAGCGCGCGGAACTGGTCGGCGGTGATGTCGCCGAGCCGTGAGTACGCGACGGCACTGACGGTGCCACGGGCGACGCCCCGCACGACGTTCGCTTCTTGCCAGCGCTCGAAGGGATCGCGCGATAACAACTTCACGGGCACGTGGGCAGGCCCGATCTTCGTCGCCTCCGGGGTGCCGCCGGCCGGCGCGTCTCCGGCTTCGAGCACGGCTTCGGGGATACCCCAGGGCCAGTCGCGCGCACCGCGCAGGAACTTGCGTTCGCGAAAGATGCGTTCGCGCAGTTCGTCGATTCCCATAGAGTCGACGAGCCACTTCATGCGGGCACGGATCTTGTTGTCGCGGTTTCCGTAGTGGTCGAAGGTGCGCAGGCACGCGTAGATCGTCGGCAGCAGCTCTTCGCGCGAGGTGAACTCCTCGAGCGCCTGCGCCGGGTGGGGATTGGCGCCGAGACCGCCGGCGATGAAGACGCGAAAGCCGGCCTCGGTCGTTCCGTCGCCGAGTGTCCGGGTGGTCGCGACCACGCCGACGTCGTTGAACATCGCCTGGCCGCAGTCGGTCGCGCAGCCGGAGAAGTTGATCTTGAACTTCCGGGGAAGTCGCTGCCCGTACGGGTGGCGCAGCAGGAAATCCGTGGTCGCCTTGGCCCAAGGCGTGATGTCGAGCACTTCTTGCGGGCACGCACCGGCGAGGTGGCAGCCCATGACGTTTCGCACGGTGTCGCCGCAGGCCTCGCGCGAGGTGAGCCCGACCGACGCCATGAGCCGAAGGATCTCGGGCGTCTGCTCGAGCGGCACGAAGTGGAACTGGACGTTCTGGCGCGTGGTCAGGTGTCCCCAGCCCCGCGAGTAGTTGTCGGCGATGTACGCGAACGTGTCGATCTGTTCCGCGGTGATGCGGCCGTGCGGGATCTTGATCCGCAGCATCTGCGCGCGGCCGCCCTGCCGCTGGCCGTAGACGCCGTGGTTCAACCGGAAGACGCGGAAGGTGTCCTCGTCGACCCGCCCGTCGAGATAGTCCGCGACGGTGCGTTCGAAGATGTCGAGTTCTTCGGCGATGATCGGTTCGAGTTGGCGGGTCGCGAGATCGCGTACGTCGATCGCCATAGGGGTGCTCCCTGACGGGCGGACGGGGTTGGAGAAGACGGCGGGTGCTGCGGTGCCGCGGCCGTCAGCGGGCTCGGTCGCGACAGAGCTCGCCGCGAACCTCGTGCGGCGTGCGACCCATGAAGATGCTCGCAGCGCCCACTACCCGCAGGATCATTCCGCCACCCTACGCCGCTCCCCGGTGAAATACCAGCTGCAAGGTCGGGAATTTCCCCGACCAGGGCGGTCAACATTCACCCGAGAAGCCCATATTCCGCCAACTGTTGGCACGGTGATGGTGCGTAGGCGGGTGTGGCGGTGCCCAACTGTTGGCACGGTGAGGTGTTCCGGGCGGCTGGGGTACGGCTGCCTCAGTAGCCTCGGCGGGCATGCGGATGACCTCGCTGTTCCTGCGCACCCTGCGCGACGACCCGGCCGACGCCGAGGTCGAGAGCCACCGGCTCCTCGTGCGGGCCGGGTACATCCGCCGGATCAGCGCGGGGATCTACTCCTGGCTCCCGCTCGGGTACCGGGTGTTGCGGAAGGTCGAACAGATCGTCCGGGAGGAGATGGACGCGGCGGGGGCCCAGGAGGTGCTGCTGCCGATCGCGCAGCCGCTCGAGCTGTGGGAGCGCAGTGGCCGCGACAAGGCGTACGGCCCGCTCATGTTCCGCCTCCTCGACCGCAAGGAGACCGGCTACTGCCTGTCACCCACCGCCGAGGAGCTGGTGACGAGCATCGTCGCCCAGGAATACGGGTCGTACCGCGATCTCCCCGTGAACCTGTACCAGATCAACTGGAAGTACCGCGACGAGCTCCGGCCCCGCTTCGGTCTCCTGCGCGGCCGCGAGTTCCTGATGAAGGACGCATACTCGTTCGACGTCGATCTCGACGGGCTACGCGCGAGCTACCGGCTCATGTACGACGCGTACCACCGCGTGTTCGAGCGTTGCGGTCTCACGTTCCGCGCGGTCGAGGCCGAGTCGGGGGAGATGGGCGGCTCGGAGAGTCGTGAGTTCATGGCGGTCGCGGCGGTGGGCGAAGACGACTTCGTGTGGTGCCGCAGCTGCGAATACGCGGCGAACGTCGAAGCCGCGCGCCGCGGCACGGGCGCGGTCGCGCCGGGCGCGACGGCGGGTGATGACCCACCGATGGACGAGGTGCACACCCCCGGGGTACCGGGCATCGCGGGCGTGGCCGAGCTCTTGCAGCTCGAGCCGGACGCACTCTTGAAATCGATCGCGTTCGACGTCGACGGCAATCTCGGCCTGGCGCTCGTACCCGGCGACCGCGAGGTCAACGAGCTCGCACTCGCGGCCGCGTTGCGGCCCAAGTCGATGCGCCTCTACGGCGACGACGACTTCACCGCGCATCCCGAGCTCCCGAAGGGATACATCGGTCCGCATTTCTCCGGCGCGAGCGTCGTCGTCGCCGATCCTTCCGTAAAGGCGGGGCCCGCGTGGGTCACCGGTGCCAATCGGACCGACCACCACGTTCGCAACGCCGTGCTCGGACGCGACTTCGACGTCGACATCTGGGCCGACATCGTCACCGTCGAGCCGGGCGACCCTTGCCCGCGGTGCAGCAAGCCGTTGTCGATCGACCGCGGCATCGAGGTGGGTCACGTGTTCCAGCTCGGGACGAAGTACAGCGAGAGTCTGGACGCCCGCTACACCGACGAGAACGGCGAGCAACACCCGATGGTGATGGGGTCGTACGGGATCGGCGTCTCGCGTGTGCTGGCGGCGGTGGCCGAGGAGTATCACGACGAGCACGGGCTCGCGTGGCCGTCGGCGCTCGCGCCCTATTCGGTGCATCTCATCGTCGTCCCGGGTCGTGGCGACCAGGCCGCGGGCGTCGTCGCCGAGGCGGAACGCGTCTACGAGGAGCTGCAGGCGCACGGCCTCGACGTGCTCTACGACGATCGCGATCTCAGCCCCGGCGTGAAGTTCGCCGACGCCGATCTGCTCGGTGTCCCGATCCAGCTGGTGGTGGGGGCGAAGGGAGTCGGCCGCGGCGTGATCGAGCGCAAGGTGCGTGCGACAGGTGCCCGCGACGAGCTGCCTCTGCAGGAGTTCGTCGACCCGCGCGCCTGGTAGGCGCTCACTTCACCGGCTGGTCAACCGGATCCGCTTCGGCGTCCTCGTCGGCGCGTGCTCGCGGGTGGTGGAGCAGCGTTGCCGCGAGAAACGCGCACCCGATCGTGACGAGCGCGATCGCCGCGATCCACGCCGCGTCGAACGTCCGGTCGGTCAACTGGTGCACGAGGAAGCCCGCGCCGGTCGCGAGAAACGCGAGTCCGAAGAGCAGTTCGACGAAGTCGGTCGGGTGACGGTCCATCACGATCCTCCGAGAATGGTCTCGATGCCGCCGGGTTCGAAGCGCCGTACGCGCACCTGTCCGACACCGACCCGCAGGTCGAGGTGCAGAAGGCCGGGTCCGGTTCCGGCGATCGCCTGCTGGTCGTTCTCGGGCCAGCCGCCGGATTGGCGCCCGAAGAGCAGCGTCGATCCGGCTCCGGCGTGTGCGTCCACAACGACGCGCACCGAGCTGGGCACGTCGACGGTGAGCTCGCCGATACCGACCTGTGCGTCGACGTCGGTCGTGCGGGCGGCGAGTGGGACGGCGCGCAAGTCGATCTCGAGATTGCCGACGCCCAACCGGTAGTCGTGCTGGATCTCCGTGACGTGCAGCGGCCGGTAGACCCGGTGGCCGATGCCACCGCGCAGCGGGACGTCGATGGTGTTTGCAATCGAGGTGGCGGCGAGGAGCGCGATCCCGACGAGGATCAGCAGATGCGCGCGCCCGAAGAAGGCGGCAGTAATCAGCGCGGCACCGACAACGCACGTGCCGATCGCGAGCACGACGGTGAGGTTGACGTCGAGGGCGCCAGTCGCCTGCAGCAAGCTCGCGATTCCCGCACCGATGAGCAGAATGCTGATCGTCACGGGTGTGATGAACGGGCGCTTCCGCTGCGCGCGGCGCTCGAAGCGCGCGGTCCGGCGCCGCGACCGCGCGGACGACGGCCATTCCTGGGTTTGCGTCCAGGCGCTCGGCGGAACGAGCAGGGGTTCGGTTGGCTCCGGTAAGGCCCCAGCAGGCCGCGAGAGCGGCGGCGGTGTCGTCGGCCCGGTAAGGCTGTGTGCGCCGGCCAGCGCGGCGCCGGTGACATCTGAACCCGAGAGGTTCGCAGCGGTCGCGTCCTCTGCGGTCGGCGTGTCGCCGGTCGCGTCAGCCGGTTCCGGCGCAGGGCCCGGGCCCGCGCCCGCGCCTGCGGGCTCGTATTCGCCGCGCCGACGGACGAGGAGGATCACCAGGCCCCCCGCGATGAGAAGGAACGGACCACCGAAGCGGTCGAGGCGCAGGCCGTGTGGCAGGAGATGATTGCTCGCGATCGTGACGCCGATCGCGATGAGCACGAGGCCGACGAAGGTGCCGGGATCACGCCGGCGGTGGTGCGGCTTGCCGGGTTCGTCGGCGGGCGCGATCGCGATCCACGCGACAAGGTACGCGGGTACGCCGATCCACAGCACTCCCGCCACGACCCACAGGACGCGGACCAGCACGACATCGAGGTCGTAGGCCTCGGCGACGCCCGCGCAGACGCCGCCGAGCATGCCGTTCGCGCGGTCGCGCCGCAGACGCCGGCGGTGCGATCGCGGATCCGGACGCGGCGGCGTCGGCGCGGTGGGGGGTGCGTCGGTTTCCATGCCGCCCACCTTGCGCCCGGGCCGGCCGCCTCGCCATCGGGAATGACCCTGACCGCAACCCGCAGGCCGTTCCGCGGCCCGGATGCCTGGTATTGAGGTTCGGCGCGATCATCTGCGAATGCCGGCCTCGAGCGCGCTCCGCCGCCGCGAGTTCACGCGGCCCGTCGAAGGCCGCATGGTCGCGGGCGTGGCGGTCGGGCTCGCGGACGGGCTGGGACTCGACGCGAACGTCGTCCGTTGCGGGTTCGTCGTCCTCGCGGTCGCGAGCGGGCTCGGCGTGATCGTCTACGGGATCGCGTGGTTGCTCATGCCGAGCGACCCCGAAGGCTCGTCTCGCCGCGAGCCGGTCGGCGGCGACGCGGTCGCGACGTGCGCATTCGGTGCGGTCGTGCTCGGAGCGTTGTTGCTGGTGCGCGCGCTCGGGCTCTGGCCGGGCGACGTCGTGGTGTGGCCGCTCGTCGCGTCGCTCGTCGGCCTGGCCCTGCTCGCGATGCGGACCGGTACAGGCACCGCGACGGCCGAGCTGCCGGACTGGGCCCTGCTGCGCCGACTCCCGCCGGACGCCGCCGACGCCGTGGCCGTGCTCATCGGCACCCGGCGCGGTGTGCTCGCGCGAATCGCGGCCGGGATCGCATGCGTCGCCGTGGGATTGGCCGCGTTCGTCGTCAGCGTCGACTCGTGGAGCGCGCTCCGCGGCACGCTCGTGGCGTCCGTGGCGGTCGTCATCGGAGTGGCGCTCGTCGTCGGCCCCGGAGTGTCTCGGCTCGTCCATGCGCTCGTCGAAGAGCGACGCGAACGCATCCGGGCCGACGAGCGAGCCGACGTCGCCGCGCATCTACACGACTCGGTGCTGCAGACGCTCGCGCTCGTCCAGCGCCGCGCCGACGATCCCCGCGAGGTCGTCCGGCTCGCGCGCATGCAGGAGCGCGAGCTGCGCGCGTGGCTGCTCGGCGGTGACGCGCCCGACGCGAGCGCGGGTTCCTCGCTGGGTGCCGCGCTCGAGGAGGTGGCGGCGTCGATCGAGAGCGAGCAGGGAATTCCCGTGGAGGTGGTGCGCGTGCGCGATTGCGGGATCGACGGCGCCGAGCCCCTTCTCGCTGCCGCGCGCGAGGCGATCCTCAACGCGGCCCGTCATTCGGGCGCGTCGCGCGTCGCCGTGTATCTCGAGGTGGAACCCGATCAGGCGACGATCTTCGTGCGCGATCGCGGCCGTGGCTTCGACCCCGCAGCCGTGCCCGCGGACCGGGGTGGCATCAGCCACTCCATCGTCGGCCGGATGACGAGGGTGAAGGGCCGTGCGACCGTGCGCTCGACGGTGAACGAGGGAACGGAGATCGAGCTCGTGCTCCCCTTGACGAAGACGATCGAAGCGTCGTGACCGAACCTCCGCGCGTCTTTCTCGTCGATGATCACCAGTTGTTCCTCGCGGGTGTGCGCGCGGAGCTCGGCGACGCGGTCGACGTCCTCGGCGCGGCGTCCGATGTCGACGCGGCCGTCGAAATGATCCGTGAGCGGCAACCCGAGGTCGTGCTGGTCGACGTGCACATGCCCGGCGGTGGCGGCGCGCGCGTCATCACCGAGGTCGCGCGCACGCATCCCGACGTCCGCTTCCTCGCACTCTCCGTCAGCGATGCCCCCGA
>DATJAA010000352.1:0-6836 GCA_035516815.1 Acidimicrobiia bacterium
GGCTCGCGAGCATCAGCGGACCGAGCGACCCGATGTCGTTGCTCTCGAGGGCTGACGCGAATTCGCGGACGCGCTGCATCTCGGTGACGGCGTGGCGGCCGCGCGGCAGGTCCCGCACCTGATCGAAGGTCGCGTCGCGGAGCACGCGCAGCCCGAGTGATGTCGCGACGGCTTCGGTGTCGGCCCGCCGCGCCGCGTATGGCGATCCTTCGAGCGTGCGTGCGATGCCCGAGTGCACGACGAGCACGCCCACCTCGTTCGGGATCGGAATGTGCACGACCTCGAGCGTCCTGCAGTCGAGGAACACTGCCTGGCCGGCGCGCCCGCACACTGACGTCATCGGGTCCTGCACGCCGCACGGCACCCCCGCGGCCAGGTGCTCGGCGCGCTGCGCGGCCAACGCGAGTTGTCGCGGCGGCAGGGCGAGCCCGGCCGTGTCGCAGAGCGCGAGCGCGCAGGCGACGCCGAAAGCGGCGCTGGACGACAATCCCGCCCCTACCGGCAGGTTCGAGGAAAAGGCGAGCTCGCCTCCGACCGCGGCGCGGCCGAGGTCGGCCAGCGCGCCGGCGACGCCGGCGACGGCGCGTCCCCAATCGGGCCGGACCGCGCGGGGGTCGTCGGTACCGTCGGCCGCGACGTCGACGGCACCGTCGAAGGTGGTTGACGTGGCGATCACGCGACCGTCGTCGCGCACCTTCGCGTCGACGCGTATCTCGCGGTCGATCGCGAGGGACACGACCCAGCCTTCGTGGTAATCGACCTGGCCGCCGATCAGGTTGACCCGACCGGGCGCGCGGAAGCTGCGGGTGCTCACGCGTCGCGCAGCGCCTGCGCCGCGGCTTCGGGCTCGACCGGATTCGACAACGTGCCGCTCCCGACTTCGCCCGACGCGACGTAACGCGCAACGCCGGGTGCGCGCAGCGGCGGCGCGACGTGCGCATGGACGTGCCACTCGTCGCCACCGGCGGCCGGGGCCTGGTGGAACCAGAGGAGATAGGGAAAGCGGTCGGCCGCGGTCGCGCCGGCCCACAACCGGTCGTAGCGCGCGAGCACGTCCACGAGCACAGCCGCGAGATCGTCGCGCGATGAATCGTCGAGATCGTCGATCGAGCCCAGATGGGTACCCGGTGCGATCCGGAGACCGTACGCGTAGCCCGAGGCGTAGGGGACCCACGCGGTCCAGTCGCCGTGGCGAGCGACCACGCGCGTCCTCTGGGCGGATTCCTCGAGTATCTCCGCGCATACCGCGCACCCGTGCGCGCGCGCAACCTCTGCCTCTCGGGCGGGTGCAGGAGGTACGAACGGATAGCCGTAGATCTGGCCGTGCGGGTGGTCGATCGTCGCCCCGACCTCGCGGCCGCGGTTCTCGAACACCAGCACGTACTCGATCTCGCGCCGGGCGAGCAGCGCTCGCGTCCGCTCGGCCCAGAGATCGACGACCTTGCGCACCTGCGCGTGGGAGAGCGTGGCAAGTGATTCGCCGTGCAGCGGTGAGAAGAGCACGACCTCGCAAGCGCCGACGGCCGGGACCATCGTCGCTCCGGCGCGGACGGCGCCCTCGAGGTCGACGGGATCGCCGGGCGCGAGCGCCGGCCAGCGATTCGGGAACCAGCGAACCTCGTACGGGTCCGGCGCTTCCAGGCCGCCCACGCAGAACGGGCAGCCGCTCGCCGGGAGATTGGGGCGCGCCTGGCGGTGACCCACGATGTTGACCCACTCGCGGGTGAGCGGGTCGAAACGCAACTCACCGGAGGGGTCGGGCATCTCGCAATATTGGCGCACGTCGCCGGCTGCGGGTCAGGTGGCGGCGACCGCGGGGATGACCTCCGCCGCGAACCGCTCGAGCCCGTCCCGGTCGAATGGCGCGCGCAGGGCGAGGATCACGTATGCCGCGCCCGCTTCGACGTACGCACCGACCTTGTCGACCATCTCCTGCACGCTTCCCGAGAGCACCCCGGGCCGGACGGCGTTCGCCATCGGGCCGAACTGCCGGCGGAGCTCCTCGTCGGTGAAGGCCATCCCGACGTTCACCGACTTCGTGATGGCTCGCGGGTCGCGGCCGAGCCGCTCGCAGTGGGCGTCCAGGACACGCGCCTTGTGGCTCCAGACCTCCGGCGGGATGAACGGCACGTTCCAACCGTCGGCGTGTTGGGCGGCGATACGCAACGTGACCTTCTCGCCGCCGCCGCCGATCCAGATCGGCAGCCGTCGCTGTACGGGCTTGGGCTCGCACTGCGCTTCGTGCATCCGGAAGAACTCACCCGAGAACGTGGTGCGGTCGTCGGTGAGCAAGCTGCGCACACACTGCACGTATTCCTCCAGCATGCGCAGCCGTTCGCCGGCGGATCCGTAGGGGAGTCCGTACGCGTCGTACTCGCCTTTCAGCCAGCCACCGCCGAGGCCGAGCACGACCCGGCCGTTCGCGACCTGGTCGAGCGTCGCCATGGCGTTGGCGATGACGGCGGGATGGCGGTACCCGGCCGAATAGACGAGCGACCCGCACCGTGCGCGTTCGGTCGTCGCCGCGAGCGCAGTGTGTGCGGTGACGGCTTCGAGGCAATGCGGATCGCCCGACGCGTCGGCCGCATAGAAGTGGTCCCAGATCGAGATCCAGTCGAAGCCCAGCGCTTCGATCCGGCGCCAGAGCGGTTGCAGTTCCGCGATCGACGTGTGCTGCAGCCCGGTGTGCACGCCGAAGCGAACGCTCATGCCGCGCCGACCCGGGTGAGCACTTCGGAGCCGATCAGCTCGAGGTGCTCGGGCTCGTCGAGCGTGTGGTATTGCAGGTACACCGCCTCGGCGCCCTCGCGCCCGTACTCGAGGATGCGTTCGACGACCTCGTCCGGCGCGCCCGCGGCGCCGCTCGCGCGCACCGAATCGGGGTCCTGGCCGCTCGCGACCGCGCGGCGCCGGACCTCGGCTTCGTCGCTTCCCGCGCAGACCACGGTCGCGACGGTGAACTTCATGGTGGCCGGATCACGACCGATCGCCTCGCACGCGGCACGCACGTGATCGCAACCCTCCCGAAAATACGAAACCGGCGCGAACGGCATGTTGAACTCCGCGGCGAAGCGCGCCGCGAGCCGCGGCGTTCGCTTGGTTCCCCATCCGCCCATGACGATTGGAGGGCCGGGCCGTTGCAGAGGTTTGGGCAGGGCCGGCGAGTCGACGACGGAATAGTGCGCGCCCCGGAACGAGTAATTCTGTCCCGCCGCCGTCGCCCACAGCCCCGTAACGATCTCGAGCTGCTCTTCGAGCATCGAGAACCGATCGCCGGTCGAAGGGAACGGGATGGCGTACGACGCGTGCTCGCCGTCGTACCAGCCGGCGCCGAGTCCGAGCTCGACCCGGCCGCCGCTCATCGAGTCTGCTTGCGCGACCTGGATCGCGAGCGGTCCGGGGAAGCGGAACGTCACCGGCGTGACGAGGGTGCCCAACCGGATGCGCGTCGTCTCCCGCGCGATTGCAGCGAGGGTCATCCAGGCGTCGGTGGAACCGGGTCCGGGATCGCCGGCGCCGATTCGCTGGTAATGGTCGGAACGAAAGAACGCGTCGAAACCGAGACGTTCCGCGTCCCGGGCGACCGCGAGGAGCTGGTCGTACGTCGCGCCCTGCTGCGGTTCGGTGAAGATGCGCAGACGCATGCGCCGCGGAACCTAGCCGCCCGCCGCCGTACGATGTCGCGAGTGCTGAACGTCGAGCGGTGGCCCGAGCTGCGAGATCCGTTGATGGTCGTCGCGCTCTCCGGCTGGGTCGACGCGGGCATGGCCGGCTCCGGTGCCGTTGCCGTGTTGCACGAGCAGCTCGCCGACGCCGATCAGTTCACCACGATCGATCTGACCGACCACATGGACCTGCAGCAGACCCGGCCCAACGCGCACTGGGCCGACGACGGGCTGCGTGTCATCACCTGGCCCGAGGTCTCGTTCACCGCCGGGCGCCTCGGCCGCGACATGGTCGTCGTGTCGGGTCCGGAGCCGTCGTTGCGCTGGCCGACGGTCACCGCCGCGATCGTCGAGGTCGCCCGCACGCTTCACGTGCGCGACGCGTTCACACTCGCCGGGATGCCTTCGCTCGTGTCGCACCGGCGTCCCGTACCGGTTCTCGCCACCGCGACGCATCACTCGCTCGCGCAGGAGGTCGCGCCGCTCCGGCTCGCATACGGCGGCCCGACCGGACTACAGACGATCGTCCAGCGCGCGCTCGGCGACGCCGACATCCGCAGCGCGGGACTCTGGGCGCAGGTTCCGCAGTACGTGTCTGGGTCACCTTCGCCGCCTGCCGTTCGTGCGCTCTTGCGCCGCCTTGCCGAAGTTGGTCGCCTCGAACTCGACCTGCGTCCTCTCGACGCCCGCTGCGATGCCTACTCGGCCCGCGTCGACGCGGGCCTGGCCTCCCGACCCGAGGTGCAGCAAGTGGTCGACCGCATCGACCGCGAACAGGGCGCGTCGACCGACGACCTCGTTTCCGAGATCGAGCTGTTCCTACGCCAGCAACCGGGCGATTGACCGCAGACGAGGTCAGCTGATCCGGCTACCGCGGGTGGCCCGACTGGGCGCTTGGCGCCCGCGGCCGCGAGAATGCCCACATGTCTGTTGTGCGCATCAATGCCATCACCGTTCCCGCCGAACGGGCTGACGAGCTCGTCGAGCGCTTCGCCCACCGGGCCGGAGAAGTCTCCAAGATGGAGGGCTTCGAAGCGTTCGAGCTGCTCCGTCCGACCGACGGGAAGGACGTCTTCTACGTGTACACGCGCTGGCGGTCGACCGAGGACTTCGAGCGCTGGCTCAACAGTCAGGCATTCGGCCAGGGACACGCCCAGCACAGTTCCAAGGGTCCGGTCGGCAGCGGGAGCGACCTCCTCGCGTTCGACGTGGTCCAAGAGGAGTACGCGTGACGGCGGTCGATCCGATCGCACAACTCACGGGTCCGGACGGACCGTTCGAGATCGTGGTCGAAGAAGTCGCAGGCCACGCGATGCACGTCTACAAGCAGCGGATGCGGAGCCTGCGCGAGCTCATGTCGCAGAACGCGGCGCGTGCCGACGTCGACTGGTTGGTGCAAGGGGACCGCCGACTCACCTACGGCGAGCACGACCGGCAGGCGCGCGTGCTGGCGCGCTCGCTGGCGCAGTTGGGGGTACAGCGCGGCGATCGCGTCGCGCTCGTTTCGGCCAACGTTCCCGAATGGGTGATCACCTGGTGGGCTTGCGCGATTCTCGGAGCCACGCTCGTGCCGCTCAACGCGTGGTGGAAGGCCGACGAGCTCGAGTTCGGCCTGAGCGACTCCGAATCGAAGGTGCTCATCGCGGACGCGCGCCGCATCGCACTCCTGCGCGACCGTCTCGGCGAGCTGCCCGCGCTGCAGCACGTCTTCGTCATCGACGGGCCCGCCGACTCGACGGTGCGCGCGTTTGCGGAGCTCGTCGCCGATCCGGGCGATCCGGGGATCCCCGAATCGCCGATCGACGAGGACGACGTCCTCGCGATCCTCTACACCTCGGGCACGACCGGCCGGCCGAAGGGCGCGACCGTCTCGCACCGCCAGGCCGTCGCGAACGTCCAGAACATCATCGTGATGGGGGTCGCGCAGGCCATGCGCGGTACGCCGCCGCCCGAGGCCGCCGCCGGTCTGCAGTCCAGCTCGCTCCTCGTCGTCCCGCTGTTCCACGTCACGGGTTGCCTGTCGACCATGACCTTGTCGTACGCGACGGGTGGCAAGGTCGTGCTGATGCCGGTCGGCCGCTTCGATCCCGACGTCGCCATGCAGATCATCGAGCGCGACAAGGTGACCTCGATCGGTGGCGTGCCCACGATCATGTGGCGCATCCTCGAATCACCGAACCTCGACAAGTACGACCTCACCACCGTGAAGCGCGCCTCGTACGGCGGCGCGCCCGCGGCACCCGAGCTCGTCGAGCGCATCGAGCGCGTCTTCCCGCACATGCGCAAGACCCTGACCACTGCGTACGGCCTCACGGAGACGGCGTCGGTCGCAACCGCACACGGCGGCGACGACTACTTCGCGCACCCGGGCTCGGTCGGGCGGGCGGCGCCCACCGTGGAATTACGCGTGGTCGACGACCGTGGCGTCGACCAGCCGGCGGGGGAGCGGGGCGAGATCTGGATCAAGGGTCCCACGGTGATGGCGCACGGGTACTGGCGCCGTCCCGACGCGAACGCGTCGGCGTTCACCGACGGCTGGTTCCACACTGGCGACATCGGCTACCTGGATCGCGACGGCTTCCTCTATCTCGTCGATCGAGCCAAGGACATGATCATCCGCGGCGGCGAGAACGTGTACTGCGTCGAGATCGAGAACGTGTTGTTCGACCACCCCGACGTCGTCGACGCCGCCGTTGTAGGCGTCCCGCACAAAGAGCTCGGCGAAGAGGTCAAGGCGGTCGTGCAGGTTCGTCCGGGCTCAACCACCACCGCCGAGGACCTGCGCGATTTCTGTCGCGCTCGCCTCGCCGACTTCAAGGTTCCCGCGTACGTCGACCTGAGCGCCGACCCGCTACCACGCAATCCCGCCGGCAAGGTGTTGAAGAACCTGTTGCGCGGAGGCGAATCGGCCTTCGCGACTTCTGACGACCAAGCGCTGTAGTGCTGTTCGACATCCACCGCGCCTGGGGATACAGCGCGATCGTTGCGAACTTCCTCGCCGGCCTCTACACCTTGGGCGCTTGGCGCTGGCCCAGCTGGCGAACCCGCTTCCTGTGGTGGCCGACGATCATCGCCGAGTCGATGATGATGATCCAGGTCTTCCTCGGGGTGCTGCTCGTGAGCGTCCAGCACTACGCGCCGCCGCGCTTTCACATGTTCTACGGCTTCGTC
>DATJAA010000353.1:0-2017 GCA_035516815.1 Acidimicrobiia bacterium
TGCGGTCGCGGCGAACGGAATTGATCTGGGCCGTGACTTCGTCGCCCTCCGCGACGACTCCCACGCGGACTCGTCCCCGGTGCATCGTGACCTGGCCCGGCAACCCGTACTGCGTGTCGAGAACGTCGATGATCGCACCCGGCGCGGTCGTGATCGTTCCCGTGTCGCCGATCTGGCCTCCCGACTCGGCGTAGAACGGCGTACGGTCGAGCACGACGTCGACCTCGAGGCCGTCGGCGGCTTGGCCGACGCGCTCACCGTCGATCAGCAGCGCCAGCACCTTCGCGCCCGACGCGTTCTCCTGCCGGCCGGTGAACTCGGTCGGGCCGTGCGTCTCGACGATCTCCCGGAAGAGCTCGAGCGGCGCGCCGGCCGCGGCGCCGGCTTGCTCGGCGGCCGCCCGGGCGCGGACGCGCTGCTCCTGCATGCGCTCGTCGAAGCCGGCGAGGTCGACCGCGCGACCGCGCTCGCCCGCGATCTCCCGGGTCAGGTCGATCGGGAATCCCAGCGTGTCGTGTAAGAAGAACGCGTCGTCCCCCGACACGTCGCGGTCGTCGACGATGTCGGAAAGCATGTCGACACCACGTTGCAGCGTCGCGCGGAACGACTCCTCCTCACGCTCGACGATCTTGCGAACCACACCGTGTGCGGAGAGGAGCTCCGGGTACGCGTTGCTCATGGCGTCGACGACGGCATCGATCATCGCCGGCATGACGACGTCGCGCGCGCCGAGCAGATACGCATGACGTACCGCGCGGCGGATGATCCGGCGCAGGACGTAACCGCGCTCCTGGTTGGAGGGCCGGACACCGTCGCCGACCATGAACGTCGTCGCGCGCGCGTGCTCGGCGATGATGCGCAGCGAGACATCGGTGTTCTCCTCGACGCCCGACCGCGCGCCGGTCGCGCGTTCCGCCGCCGCGCGCAACGGCACGAACGCGTCGATGTCCCAGATCGAGGTCTTCCCCTGGACGACCATCAAGTTGCGTTCCAGGCCGGCGCCGGTGTCGATGCTCGGCTTGGGCAGTGGCACGCGCGTGCCGTCGGCCTGCTGATCGAACTGCATGAACACGAGATTCCAGATCTCGATGTAACGATCGGCCTCGGTGGCGGGGCCGCCGTCGGGCCCGAAGTCCGGGCCGAGATCCCAGAAGATCTCCGACGACGGGCCGCACGGGCCGGTGTCGCCCATGCGCCAGAAATTGTCCTCGCCGAGCCGCTGGATCCGCTCGGCCGGGAAGCCGACGCGCTCGCGCCAGATGTCGGCCGCGTCGTCGTCCTCCTCATGGACGGTCACCCAGAGCCGGTCGGGATCGAGCTTCAGCACCCCGGTGTAGAACTCCCAGGCCCACGGGATCGCGTCGGTCTTGAAGTAGTCGCCGAAGCTGAAGTTTCCGAGCATCTCGAAGAACGAGAAGTGCCGGTTCGTCCGACCGATGTCGTCGAGGTCGTTGTGCTTGCCGCCGGCACGGATGCACTTCTGTACCGACACGGCCCGCGCGTACGGCGACGTCTCCTCGCCGGTGAAATACGGCTTGAACGGAACCATTCCCGCGACGGTAAACAGCAACGATCTGTCGACCGGTATCACGCTCGCGGACGGCACGTGCACGTGGCCGCGCTCGGCGAAGAAGTCGACGAAGGCGCGGCGGAGCTCGTCAGCGGTGGTCGGACGGTCGGTCATCGAAGCGAAGAATACTTGCCCTACCTGCCCGAACTGCCTTTCCAGGCTTCCTGGCGGGCGTTCATCGCGTCGCGCCCTTCGTTCACCGCGGCACGGACGTTGTAGCTCAGGCGATCCACAACGTCCGCGGGCGCAAACCGAACCGCGGCGCGGCGCACGCGCCGCATAACGGTCCAAGACGATCCGAGCCCCAGGGCGAAGCCGATCCCGAGCCAGGTGAAGCGCTTGATCACGACGCCGACCTTCGTCCCTTCGATTGCGATCTCGCCTGCGACCGGCGCGCGGGACGCGCCGGGCTCGCCGGGCGCGGCTCACCCTCACGCAGGCGCTGCG
>DATJAA010000354.1:0-3360 GCA_035516815.1 Acidimicrobiia bacterium
CCACCGTCTGCATCGCGCTCATGACCTGCGACTGGGCTTGCACGACCTGCGCTTGCGCGGCCGCGAGGTCACTCGGAAGCAGCTCCGCGTTCGCGCTGTTCTCGGCGCTCGTCGCGTTCAGCTGGTTCGTCGCCTGTGTGAGCTGCTGCTGTGCGCTGGTGACCTGCTGCTGGTCCTTGTTCGCACCGCTGACCTGCGAATTCTGTGCCTGCGTGAGCGCGTTCTCGTCCTGCGAGATCACCGTCGCCGAGGCGTTGGCGGCCTTGTCGTCGGCGAGCTTCGACTGGGCGGAATTGACGGCTTGCTGCGACTGGGAAGCGTCGATCGCTGCGGTCGAGAGGGCGTTCTCGACTCCCTGTTGCGCGGCGGAAACCCCCTGTTGCGCAGATACCAGCGACGAAGCCGCCTGCACCTGCTGCGCGGGCGTTTGGACTTCCTCGGTCTGTTGGAGGTGTGCCTGCGCCGATACGAGACCCGCTTGGGCCGACGCCAGGTTCGCGGCGTCGATCGTCGGGTCGAGGTGCGCGAGAGCCTGCCCCTTCGTGACGCTCTGGCCGACCTGTGCGTCGATGTCGACGACTTGCCCATTCGTCTGGAAGCCGACCGAGTACGTCTGACCGGCCTGTACGTTGCCGCTGGCCTGCACACTGGAAACGACCACTCCCTTGGACACGGTCGTCGTTCTCGTCACCGCGGCAGCCGGTTTGGGTGGGCCCGCCGCGACGTACGCGCCGATGCCGAGCGCGACGACCGCTACCGCGAGGCCGACGTCGAGGACTCGGTTGGGTCGGGTGACAACCGAGGTCGTCGCGGCCATCAGGCGGGCGCCAGTGTCGTCGTCGTGGTCGAACCGCCCCGGCGGCCGAAGCCACCGGCCGGAAGGAGCGGGGCACACGTCTTCATCGCCGCTTGCACCTTCGGATCGTTGCGGCTGAAGGTCGTCCCGGTCGTGTTGCCGGCCGATCCCGCCGCCGGCAACGTCACGCCGTGATCCGCGAGGCAGCTCCGGTAGGCCGCGAACGCCGAGTTGTTCTGGAAGGCACCGTTCCCCGTCGGCAGCGTCGAGCGGCAGGCCGCGAGCGCGTCCTTGTACTTGGTGGGGTCGACGCCCGCCGGCGGATTGTTGAACCGGGCGGCGGGGTCACCGCCGCCGAATCCGAACCCGAAGCCACCGCCGGTGCGGGGCCGCGTTTCGCCGGGCGTCGTCGACGGAGGCGTGCCGTTCGCGCCGCGATTGCGCTGCGGCAGGGTCACGCCGTGGCTGCTCATGCAGTTACGGAAAGCCGTGAGCGCGGCACCGAACCCGCCGCCCCCCGCACCACCCGTTGTCGTCGACGGCGCGGTGCTCGCGCTCGCCGAAGGTCCCGAACTACCACCACACGCCGCCAGTGCGAGCGCGGCCACGACTACGCAGCCGAGCATCGCGAGGCGCGCTTTTCGCACGTCACGCATAGCCCATTGTCATCCTTTCTATCTGGGAACGAGCTGTGACGGCGGTGCGAGTTCCATGCACAGGGTCAACTCCGACTCTTGCCCGGCTCTTACTCGGTCGTGCGAGGCTCATCTCATGTCCGGGAGCACCGAAACGTCCCGCGTTCTCGTCGTCGAGGACGACCCGCACGTGCGGGACGCCGTCGAGCGCGCCCTGCGCTTCGAAGGCTACGACGTGCACACCGCGATCGACGGCAACGACGCGCTGCTCCGAGTCGACCAGCTCGTGCCGGACGCCATCGTCCTCGACGTACTCATGCCGGGCACCGACGGCCTCGCCGTTTGCCGGATCCTGCGTGATCGCAACAACCACACACCGGTGCTCATGCTCACGGCGCGCCACGAGGTCTCCGATCGCGTCGCGGGCCTCGACGCCGGGGCCGACGACTATCTGGTGAAGCCGTTCGCGCTCGACGAGCTGTTCGCCCGTGTCCGCGCCCTCCTCCGGCGCAGCAGCGTCACCGACGCCGGATCGACCCTTGTCGTCGCCGACCTCCGCCTCGATCCCAAACGCCGCCAGGCCTCGCGCGGCGGGCGCGAGCTCGCGCTCACCAAGACCGAGTTCGACTTGCTCGAGCTGCTGATGTACAACGCCGGCATCGTCGTGACCCGCGACACGATCTACGAACGCATCTGGGGCTATGACTTCGAGACGTCGTCGAAGTCGCTCGACGTCTACATCGGATACCTGCGGCGGAAGACCGAAGCCGGCGATGCGCCGCGCCTCATTCACACGATCCGAGGCATCGGCTACACCCTGCGCGCGCCATGAGCCTGCGCCTACGGCTCATGCTGGTCGTCGCGACGACGTTCGCCGTCGTGGTCGTCGGATCGGTGTACGCCGCGCACGTCAGCACGCGACAGGAGCTGCGAAGCGAGACCGACCGTTTCCTGCTCCAGCGCGCACACGACCCCGGGATCACCGACGCGGCCGGACCCCACGGAGGGCCGCGGCCGGTCGGCGACGAGGGCTCCGCACCACAAGGCGCCCCACCCCTCGCCCAGCCGGATGCAATCGTCCAGCTCCTCGACGCGCAGGGCGCCGTCGTGCGCTCGATCGCCGACCAGCCCGCGATACCCGTGGACGCGCGCGACAAGGAGATCGCGGCGAATGGTGGTCCGAACCGATTCCGTACGGTCGACATCGCGGGAAAGCAGTACCGAGTCCTCACAACGGCGCTCGAGTCGGGCGGCGCCGCGCAGATCGCACGTGACGTGAGCGGCACGAACAACGTCTTGTCGACGCTCGACCTGCGCCTGCTCTTGATCGCGCTCGCCGGTACCGCGGTGGCCGCGGCGCTCGCGTGGGTTATCGCGCGCCGTATGGTCCGACCGGTCGAGCAGCTGACCGTCGCGGCAGAGCAGATCGCGCAGACACAAGAGCTGGATCATCACATCGAGGTCACCCGCCACGACGAGCTCGGACGGCTCGCGACCAGCTTCAACACGATGCTGGCTGCGCTCGGGTCGTCGCGCGCGCAACAACGACGACTGGTCATGGACGCGAGCCACGAGTTGCGCACGCCGCTCACCGCGCTGCGCACGAACATCGAACTGTTGCAGCGCGCCGGCGCACTCGACGACGCGCAACGCGACGAGCTGCTCGACGCCGCGCAAGTCGAGCTGGCGGAACTCGGAGACCTCGTCGCCGAGCTCGTCGACCTCGCGACGGACGCGCGCGCCGAGGAACCTCTTCAACGCGTCGACCTCGGCAATCTGGTCGAGCGGGTCGTGCAACGGGAGCGGCGGCGCAGCGGGCGCGAGATCGCGTTGACCCGCGTCGACGCGGCGACGATCGACGCCCGGGCCACGGCGGTCGAGCGCGCGGTGAACAACCTGTTGACGAACGCGTGCAAGTTCAGCGCGCCC
>DATJAA010000355.1:0-12379 GCA_035516815.1 Acidimicrobiia bacterium
GTACGTGTGGTGGCACTGCGGCAACTCGCCGCCGCTCGGCACGAACCCGAACGGCGCCGCCCCGTGCGACAACCCGGTCAACTTCGGCGGCTTCAACGATCCGATCATCAACCACGACCTCGACAAGGCCCGCTCGATGCCGCTCGGTTCGGCTCGCACGAAGGTGTACGAGGACATCAACCTCGAGTTCGCCAAGCAGCTCTGGAACCTGTGGTCGCAGTACACATTGTGGGCGGTTGCCTACCAGCCCACCGTCCACGGGATTCTCGGGCCCGACCTCCCCGACGGGACTGCGCCGTTCCCGGGTCTCCCGACCGGGCACCCGGTGGACGGAATGTGGTGCACGGGCGGCAAGTGTTGATCGCGGCGGGAGCCGGCTGAGAAGGGGCAGGAGCAGGGAGGAGGACGACACGTGCAGGTGGTCGCTCGACGACTCATCCAGCTCGTCGTCGTGCTGCTCGTCGTCACGTTCTTCACGTCCATCCTCACCGCGCTCTTGCCCGGCGATCCGGTCACGACGATTGCTCCGTTCTCGTCGGCGCAGGACCGCGCCACGCTGCGCCAGCAGCTGCACCTGAACGAGAACGTCGTCGAGCGCTACGGCCAGTGGCTCGCCAACTTCTCGACCGGCAACATGGGCCGCGAGTACGCGGGCAACGGAATTCGCGGCACCGACATCTGGGGCCGCATCAAGGACACGTTGCCGCGCTCGCTGACCTTGATGCTGTACGTGCAGATCCTGACGTTGTTGATCGCCGTACCGTTAGGCGTCTATACGGCGTATCGCGCCGGCAGCCGGGTCGACGACGTCGCGAACGGTATTGCCTTCTTCTTGCTGAGTATCCCGATCTACGTGGCGGCGACGCTCATGTTGCTGTTCTTGAGCGTCCAACATCACTTGTTACCCAGCGAAGGCTGGGTGTCGATCACGACCAATCCGGTCGAGCACTTCAAGCACCTCGTGATGCCCGTGCTCGCGATCACCCTCGGCCAGATCGCGGTGTACGCGCGGCTGCTTCGTACCGACATGGTCGCGACGTTGCAGGAGGATTTCATCCTCATGGCCAAGAGCAAGGGGATCAGTGAGCGCCGCGTGCTCTGGCGGCACGCGCTCCGCCCATCGAGCCTCACATTGCTCACGGTCGCGGGCCTGAATGTCGGAACCCTGATCGGCGGCGCGCTCATCGTCGAGGTCATCTTCCATCTGAACGGCCTCGGTTTCGCCATCTACGATGCGATCAGCCGGCGGCAGTACATTGCCCTGCAGGACTACATTGCGGTCATCGCGATCGTGTACGTGCTCGTGAACTTCGCGGTCGACGCCCTGTATCACGTGCTCGACCCAAGGATCCGTGGTGCTCGAATCGGCTGATCCGAAGGTCGCTCCCAATGCGATTGCCGCCGCGGTCGAGGCGGAGACGCCGAGCGAAGAGACTTACAAGAAGCGCGGGATCGGCGTCTTTGCCTGGATCAGCATTGGGTGGATCGTCTTCATCGTCGTCATCGCGTTCCTCGCACCCGTCCTCCCGCTCAAGTCGCCGATGATCGGCGACTACGCGCATCCCAATGCCGCGGCGTTCTCTCCGGGCCACCTCTTGGGCTCGGACGCATCCGGGCGAGACGTCCTGAGCCGTGTGATCTGGGGTGCGCGGGCCTCGCTGTTGCTCGCGGTCGGCTCGGTGCTGTTCGGCGTGCTCATCGGCGGGTTGCTCGGCCTCATCGCCGGTTTCCGCGGCCGCACCACCGACACCGTCCTGAGCGGGGGCTTCAACATCCTCCTGGCGTTCCCGCAACTCGTGCTCGCGCTCACGCTCGTATCGGTGCTCGCCCCCCTCAAGACGGAGAGCAACGGCGCGCCCCCCGCACCCCACGAATGGGCCCACCGGATCCTCGTCGTGATCCTCGCGGTCGGGATCGTCTCGATACCAATTCTGGCACGCATCACCCGGGCGAGTGCGATCTCGTGGACACAACGCGAGTTCGTCATGGCGGCGCGCGCGCAGGGCGCGTCGGAGCGACGCGTGATGTTCCGAGAAGTGTTACCGAACGTCCTGCCGGCCATGCTGTCGATTGCGCTCCTCGGCGTCGCGATCGTCTTGGTTCTCGAAGGTGCGCTGGCCGTGTTCGGGGTGAGCATCCAAGAACCGAACCCCTCATGGGGCAACATGATCTACTCGCAGCTCAGCGACCTGAGTGCGTCGCCTGCGGTGTGGATAGTTCCGTCGCTGCTCATCTTCTTGACGGTCCTGGCGCTGAATTATCTCGGTGACGTCGTGCGGTCCCGCTTCGACGTGCGGGAGAGCGTGTTGTGATCCGACGCAAACGCCCGGCCGCGCCGGGAACCGAGCGCTTCGCCGACGCGCCGCTCGACGGCTCGCTGCTCGAGATCGAGGACGTGAAGACGCAGTTCCAGACCGAGCGCGGGCTCGTACATGCCGTCGACGGAGTGTCGTTCTCGCTCGAACGGGGCAAGACGATCGGCATCGTCGGGGAGTCCGGATGCGGCAAGTCCGTGCTCTCACGTTCGATCATGGGCCTGCTCCCGAGCAACGTGGTGCGCCACGGAAGTATTCGTTTCGAAGGACACGAGATCGGCTCCGCCACGGGCAATCAGATGCGTCCCTACTGGGGTACGCAGATGGCAATGGTCTTCCAGGATCCGATGACCTCGCTGAACCCGGTCATGCGGATCGGGAATCAGATCACCGAGTCGCTGCGCGTCCACTTCGACGTCACGAAGGAGTACGCCGAGGAGACCGCGCTGTCGCTGTTGACATCGGTCGGGATCCCCGAGGCCGAGCGCCGGTTGCGTGAGTACCCGCATCAGCTCTCGGGCGGAATGCGGCAGCGCGTCATGATCGCGATCGCGCTCGCGTGCGGTCCCAAGCTTCTGTTCGCCGACGAGCCGACCACCGCGCTCGACGTAACGGTGCAGGCGCAGATCCTCGATCTGCTCAAGCAGCAGCAGCAAGAGCGGTACATGGCGATGGTGCTCGTCACCCACGACCTCGGAGTGGTCGCCGGCCGCACCGACGACATCGCGGTGATGTATGCGGGCCGCATCGTCGAGCGGGCCCCGACCCGTTCGCTGTTCGAGCAGACGCGCCATCCCTATACCGAGGCGTTGCTGAAGTCGATCCCGAAGCTCGCCATGCCGAGTCACTCGCGCCTCGACGCGATTGCCGGGCGTCCGCCCGACCTCGTGAAGGTGCCGCCCGGCTGCAAGTTCGCGGCGCGGTGCCCGTACGCGCAACCGAAGTGCCTCACCGACGAGCCGCCGTTGATCGACCCCGATGTCCCCGGCCATTCGTACCGCTGCTTCTTCCCGGTCGGGAGCCAGGCGGGCGCCGACGCCTTGGGCCGCAATCTCGCCGCGGGCGAGACGGCAACCGGGCTTCCGGTACGCAAGGAGGGCGAGGCCGTCCTCACCGGAGTCGCGGTCTGATGGCCGGAACCGGTACCGCGCATCTCCGCGCGCCGGACGAGACGTTGTTGCGGGTCGAAGACCTCGTCGTCGAATTCAAAGCCGGACGCAGCGGGCTGCGGGTGCACGCGGTCTCGAACATCAGCCTCGACGTGAAGGAAGGCGAGACACTCGGGCTCGTCGGCGAGTCGGGTTGCGGCAAGTCGACGACGGGCAAGGCCATCATGCAGCTGCCTCCGCCGACCGCGGGCCAGGTCATGTTCCAAGGACGCGACCTGACGCACCTGTCCGGCGAGGAGCTGCGCCGAACGCGCACCGCGATGAAGATGATCTTCCAGGACCCGATCTCGTCGCTCAACCCGCGGCGCAAGGTGGAAGACATTATCGGCGAGGGACTGCGGGTCTGGAAGGTCGGGTCCAAGGACGAGCAGGCGGCGAAGGTCGACGAGATGATGCTCGCCGTCGGCCTCGACCCGGCGTTGCAACGCGGCCGGCGGCCGCACCAGTTCTCCGGCGGCCAGTGCCAGCGCATCTCGATCGCGCGCGCGGTCGTCACCGATCCCAAGCTCATCATCTGCGACGAACCGGTTTCCGCCCTCGACGTGTCGGTGCAGGCCCAGATCCTCAATCTCCTCGAGGACATGAAGACGCGTTACGGCCTGACGTTGATGTTCATCGCGCACGACCTCGCGGTCGTGAAGAACGTAAGCGACCGGGTCATCGTCATGTACCTCGGGAAGATCTGCGAGGTCGGCTCGCCCGACGTCATCTACGAGAGGCCCGCGCACCCGTACACGCGTGTACTCCTCGACGCGATCCCCGTCCCCGACCCGAGTATCCGGCCGGAAACCCGCGCGAAGGTCATCGGTGAGATCCCGTCGCCGGTCGCCCCGCCTTCCGGTTGCCGCTTCCGCACCCGCTGCCCGAAGGCACAGGCGAAGTGCGCCGACGAGGAGCCGAAGATCGCCGAGGTTCAGCCCGGCCAGTTCGTGGCGTGTCACTTCCCGCTTGCACCGGGCGAGACGCTGCCCACCAGGAACGGGTCGGGGCCGGTCGCCGGCTGACCGCATAACACCCGGATCGGATTTGGCGCCGGGGCCGGGGGCGCGTGAGGGGCGCGTCAGCCGCGCGGCAGGCCGAGAATGCGCTGGGCCACGATGTTCTTGTTCACCTGTGTGGTGCCGCCCGCGATGGTGAGGGCGCGGCTGTAGACCCGATCGCGCGCCCAGCCGCCCGAGAGCGCGTCGGGTCCGAGCACTTCGGACGCGACCTCGGTGATGTGTTGCTCGGTCTCGCTCCACAGGAGCTTCGCGATGCTTCCTTCGGGTCCCATGGTGCGGCCGTGCAGCTCGGCCGACAGCGCGCGGTCGGAGATCAGCTTCAGCAGCTCGCCCTCCATGTACACGCGCGCGACGTGCTGGCGGAGCACAGGGTCTTCGGCCATCACGCGGCCGTCACCGAGTGGGGTGCGTTTGGCTTCGTCGATGAGCCGGCGAATCTTCGCCCGCGTTCCGAGGTGCAACTTGGCAACGGTCCCACGTTCGTACGCGAGTGTGGTGAGGGCGACGCGCCAGCCCTCGTTGACCGGGCCGAGGGTCGCGTCGACCGGTACGCGCACGTCGGTGAAGAAGATCTCGTTGAACTCCCGCTCACCGGTGATCGTCTCGAGCGGGCGGACCTCCACGCCGGGCAAGGTCATGTCGACCAGGAGGCACGTGATGCCCTTGTGCTTCGGGGCCTGCGGATCGGTGCGTACCAGCAGCTCGCACCAGTTGGCGAGGTTGCCGAGCGTGTTCCACGTCTTCTGGCCGTTGACGATCCAGCTGTCGCCGTCGAGCACCGCGGACGTACGCAAGGACGCGAGGTCGGAGCCCGCATTCGGTTCCGAGAACCCCTGGCACCAGATGTCGTCGCCGCGCAACATTCGGGGCAGCAACGTCGCCTTCTGTTCGGCGGTGCCGTGCTCGATGATGGCCGGTGCGATGTTCGACAGCCCGAGCGGGTTGAGCGTGCCGGGCGCGTGTACTCGATGCATCTCCTCGGCGTACACGACCTGCTCCATCACCCCCGCGCCGCGACCGCCCCATTCAGCCGGCCAGGCGATCGCCGCGTAGCGAGCGTCGGCGAGCGTCCGGTTCCAATCACGGAGGCGTTCGAGGCGTTCGCCGCCGATCTCCATCGAACCGCCGCCCAGACCGTCGCCGGCGAGATCGGCAGGAAGGTTCGAATCGAGCCAGGCGCGGAACTCCTTACGGAAGGCCTCGGCCTCGGGTGGGTAGCGGAAGTCCATGCTCAGCGGCTCAATTCTCGGTCCCGGGGAAAGCGAAGTTCGTCTCGATGATCACTTCTCGAGGCCGCCGCGTGCGAGCTGCTCGTCGAGCTCGCGCTGCTTGGCGACGTTCTCGGCGTGAAGCTCCTCGGTCGTGCGGACGCGGCCGTCGACCTTCAGCTCGCCCATGATGTGCACCTCGCCGAGCGTCTCCTGCATGTACTCGGGGCCCGCGGCCGTAGGGACGAACCAGCCCGTCGGGCACATCGTGAGTACCTCGACAAACGTGAACCCTTCGCCGCGGAGCTGCGACTCGAACGCGCGCTTGAACATCTTGCGGGTGCGCGCGACCGAGCCGGCATTGTGCACCGAACCGCGCGCGACGTACGAAGCGCCCTGCAGCTGCGCGATGAGATCGCCTATCAGGATCGGGTAGCCGTGGTATTCCGCGTCCCGACCGTCGAGCGAATTCTTCGTGCGCTGGCCGATGACGCTCGTTGCCGTCATGTGGCCGCCGGTCTCGCCGAAGACACCGTTGTTCAAGAGGATGCACGTGACCTTCTCGCCGCGGGCGGCGGTGTGAATGACCTCCTGGAGCCCCTCGTTCACCATGTCGCCGTCTCCCTGCAGCGTGAACACCAGCGCGTCGGGGAGCATGCGCTTCACGCCGGTTGCGACCGATGGTGCGCGGCCGTGCAACGCCTGAACGAGATCGACGTCCATCGAGCCGGAGAACGACGTGTAGCAGCCGATGCCGGCGACCGCGATGCTGCGGGCTGCGACGTCGAGCTCCTCGATCGTCTCGAGGAATTGGCGCACGGCGAGCGGCTCGCCGCACCCCGGGCACATGTGGTGTTCCTGCGTCAGGAGGAGGTCCGGTTTCAGTGCCTCGACCTTGCGCGCCGGGACGGTGGGAGGCGACGAGCTGTCGATGATCGTCATCGCTGGTGCTCCTGGAGTTCGTACGAGTGTTCTTCGTAGCCGGGGATGAGCGGTAGGTCGCGGTCTTCGTGGAGTGCCAAGATGCGGTCGGCGATCAGCTCGACGTCGAGGATGCGCCCGACGCCGAAGCCCGACTGATCCGTCGACACCCCACCGATGAACATGACGGGCGCCCGCCCGGCGACGCCGATGCGGACGTCGTCGACGAGCTGGCCCGCGGAGAGCTCGAAGCTGCCGACGCGGCGCACCGAACTTCCGGCGGCGACCTCGGCGAGTGTCTCGTACGGGAACGGCCAGAGCGTGATCGGCCGGACGTAGCCGATGCGGTGGCCCGCGTCGCGGAGTTGCGCGATCGCGTACTTGACGAACTTGGCGGGCGAGCCGAACGCGACGATGACGGTCTCGGCGTCGTCGCAGAACCCGCTTTCGACGCGTACCTCTCGCTCCATCAGCGGAATCTTCGTGGCGATGTACTGAGCCTTGCCTTCCTGCCCGAGCGCACGCTGGCCGGGCTTGCCGACACCGAGCGGGGTGACACCGCGACTCCGGCCACTGCCCGAGAGCGAGCCGTCGACGGCCCAGTCCTTCTCAGGAAGTTCCGGGAAGTCGATGGCCTCGATCGAGATCGCCTCTTGCGTGTGGGCGAGGAGGTAGTCGCCGTACACGAGTACGGGGTTGCGCCACTTGTCGGCGAGATGGAACGCGAGTTGAACGTGTTCGACGCCTTCGCGCACGTCCTGAGGCGCGAGCACGATGTGGCGATAGTCGCCGTGGCCACCGCCGCGCGTCGCCTGGTAGTAGTCCTGCTGTCCGCGGGCCATGTTGAAGACGACGAGCGGTAGTTCCGCCAGCGTGATCTCCGAGAACGACTCTTGCATGAGCGAGAGTCCCTGGCCCGTGGACCCGGTCGCGGCGCGGGCGCCGGTTGCGAGCGCGCCCCACGCCATGCCGACAGCCTCGAGCTCGGACTCGGCGTTGATGCACACGCCACCGACCTCGGGCAGCAACCGCGCGCAGTGCTCGAGGACCTCGGTGAAGGGTGTCATCGGGTAGCCCGCGAAGAAGCGGCAGCCCGCCGCGATCGCCGCGCGCGCGAGTGCTTCGGAGCCCTCCATGAGGACGCGCTCACTCGCCGGCGGGGCGGAGCTCGTGGCCGGCGGGCTCATCGCGCGCTCCCCGGCGTCACGGTCGTGATCACCGGCTGTTCGAAGCGATACACCTCGAACACGAAGTCGGGACACACATATAGGCACGCGCCGCACCCCGTGCAACCCGCGTGCAACTCCGGATACCGGTAGCCCATGTGGTTGACCGCGGTCGACATCGTCAACACACGAGGCGGACACGCAGGGATGCACAGGTCGCAACCCTTGCAGTGCGCGGTATCAATCGTGACGGTGCCGCGGCTCTTGATCTCCACGACGGCAGAACCGGGCGTCTCAGACATGGGCTGTCTCCCAGGCCGGGAATTCTCGGGCGGGCAAGAGACGAGCGCCCGCTTGGAGCGCGCGCTCGTTCGCTTCGATGTGTTGCGTGCGGTAAGGCGGGAGGGACGCCCGCATCGCGGCGATCAGGGCCGGCTCGGCGACGAGACCGGTGACCGCGCAGAAGGCGCCGAGCATCACCATCGATCCGGAAAGCGGGCTGCCGAGATCCGCCGCGACTGTTGTCGCGGGGACGCGGTGCACGACCGCGTCCCCGGGCGGATCGCTGGTGAACGTCGCGTCGTTCACCAAGACCAGCGCGCCGGGACGCAGCTTGGCTGCGACCGCCGGCCAGTAGTCGTCGTGCATGGCGATCGCGGACCACGCTCGTGACACGACCGGGGGCGCGAGGATCGGCGAGTCGGCGATGACGACGGTGCTGTCGGTGTTACCACCGCGCATCATGCCTCCGTACAGGCCGAGATACATGACCTCCCGGCCCTCGAGCGTCGCCGCCCGCGCGAGGACTTGCGCGGCGAGCTGCACGCCCTGGCCGCCGATGCCCGTGATGAGCACTTCACGTTCCATGCCGGACTCCTGCCAGACAAAACTCGACGAGCCGTTGCACTTCTTGTACAGGCGGGCGGCGCCGGTAAGCGATCGCGTCGTTCATGCGCGCGAGCGCGAGATCGCAGACGAACCGCGCGTCCTGCTCGGTGCCACCGAGCGCGCGGACCGACGGTTCGAGCGTCGACAGCAGCTCGGCGCGCGACGCGGCCAGGTCCGCGGGGTAACGATCGGCGAGCCGTGTGCCGTTGACGGCGAACGGGCGGGTCGCTTCGGCCGCGGACGGGTTCTGCGCTTGCGCCATGACGCCTTCGATCCACCGCCGGACCCGGGTCTCGGGATCGGGCGTCGATTCGACCCGCGCGCCGAGGTACGCGACGAGTTGACGCTGGCCGTCGGCGAGCACGGCGAGGAGCAGTGCGTCCTTCGACGAGAAGTGGCGGTAGAACGCCTGGTTCGAGAGCCCCGCGGCCCGCACGATGTCGCGCACCGGCGGATCGATGTCGCCGGTGTCGCGCATCACGGAGAACGCACCGTCGATCAGGCGCCGGACCTCGGCGGCGTATTGCCCGCGTCGTTCGGCGACGGCCGCGTCGGCGAGCCTCTCCTCGAGCGGAACAACGTTCTGCACCCTCAGAACACTATTCCATCTGGGCCCGTCCCGGAATCGTTCCCACCCAACCGTTGGGTTAGGAGGAAGAGGACTGGAGTCGCTCGATGATGAGCGTTCGCTGCACTTGCCCGGTCGCGGGCGTGCGGGGAAGGTCGTCGACGATGACGAGGCGTCGGGGTTGCTTGAACGGCGCGAGCCGTCCGGCGCAGTGCTTCCGGATCGTCTCCAGATCGGGGGCGGGAACGCCCGGACGGGCGACGACGACGGCGGTGACGACCTCGCCCCATTGCACGTCGGGCACGCCGACGACGGCGACCTCGCCGACTGCGGCGTGCGAGCGCAGCACCTCTTCGACCTCCGGCGGTGCAACCGTCTCGCCGCCCGTGCGGATGACATCGCGTGCGCGGCCGACGATCGAGAGGTAGCCCTCGTCGTCGAAGGCGCCGAGATCGCCCGTGTGGTACCAGCCGTCGCGGAGAGCTTGGCTCGTGGCGTCGGCGTCGTCGAAGTAGCCGTCCATGAGGAAGGGGCTACGCATCGCGACTTCCCCGTCGTCGGTCAGCCGCACCTCCACCCCCGGCTGCGCCAAACCGACGCTCCCGGGCTTGCGGAGGAGATCGGCGTCGCCCAGTTGCACCCCGGGTCCGGCTTCCGTCGACCCGTAGAACACCCGGGTGCGAGTGTGGGGGAGTGCGTCCTTGATCGCACGGAGCAACTCCGGCGGCGTCGCGGAGGTTCCGGTGTCGGCCTCCTCGAGCGCAGAGAGGTCGAACTTGGCCACCCCGTGTTGCAGGATCCGTGACCAAACGGCCGGGATGCAGTACAGCCGCGCCGCGCGATGCTCCGCGGTCGTTCGGAGCAGCGTCTCGGCGTCGGGGCTGCGAACGAAGTGCACCGGCCGCCGGCCCTGCCACGCGCCCAACGCGATCGTCCATCCCGCCATGTGGAAGAGCGGAAACATGCAAACGGTCCCCGCGCCCCCGGTCGTCGTGGTCGCGCCCACATAGGTACGAAGCCAGTTCGCGCGGTGCGACAGGACGACGCCTTTGGGGCGACCGGTGCTCCCGCTCGTGAAGAAGATGACGTGCGGGTCGCGTTCGTCGAGGGCGCGCCGCGGGAGCGCGGCCGGTGAGCCCGGTGGGATCGCGGCCGAGAACGCGACGTCGGTGCGGCGCGCGAGCTCCGCGCCCGCCTCTGCATGCGACGCGCCACACAGCAAGAGGCGCGGCCGCGCGTACGCGGCGACCGGGGCGACCTCGTCGAGCGACGCCCGGGCGTTCAACGGCGCGAAGACCGCGCCGATCTTGGCGAGCGCGACGAAGACCGGTACCGCCTCGAGCGACGTGTCGCTCCACCAGAGCACTCGGTCGCCGCGGCCGATTCCGAGCGCCTCCAGCCCATTTGCCACCGAATTGCCGTCGCGATCGATCTCGCCGAACGTCAGCGCGTCACCGTCGAGCGTGACTGCGGTCGCCTCGGGAGCGACGCGCGCCGCATTGGCGAGCATCTCCGCGATGTGGAGCACGCCGCAATTTCCCACGCGCGGGACCCGGTTGCTTATCGACAACGATTGTTGTTAGACTGTGGATGTCATGAAGGACACGGACACCTTGACGGCACTGTTCCGGGAACACGGCCTGCGAGTCACGCCGCAGCGCCAATCGATCTTTCGCCTGCTGCACGGGGACGACACGCACCCGACGGTGGAGTCACTTTTCGAGCGGGCGCGTACCGAGATGCCCACCATCTCGCTGAAGACCGTGTACCAGACCGTCCACGATCTCGAAGCGCTCGGTGAAGTGCGGGTGCTCGATCTCGGCACCGGGAGCGTGCGCGTCGACCCGAACGTCGAGGACGACCATCACCATCTCTTGTGCACGGTTTGCGGGCGCGTGCGCGACCTCGCGGTGGACGTGACCGGTCTGAGTATCCCGCCGCGCTTTCGCCGCGACTTCACCATCGACGACGTCCAGGTGATCTTCCGCGGCCGCTGCGACCGCTGCGACCGCTTTCCGGATCGTGTTCGAACAACAAGGAGCCACACCGATGCCTGATCTCAAGGGAAGCAAGACGCACGAGAACCTGAAGGAGGCCTTCGCGGGCGAGAGCCAGGCGAATCGTCGCTACCTCTACTTCGCCCAGAAGGCCGACGTCGAGGGCTATCCCGACATTGCGGCGTTGTTCCGTTCGGTTGCCGAAGGTGAGACGGGCCACGCGTTCGGGCACTTCGACTTCCTCGCCGAAGTGGGAGACCCCGTCACGGGGGTTTCAGTGGGCGCCACGACCGACAACCTCCAGTCTGCGGTGACCGGCGAGACGTACGAGTACACCGAGATGTACCCGGGCTTCGCGCGCACGGCGCGCGACGAGGGTTTCGAGGAGATCGCGGAATGGCTCGAGACGCTCGCGCGGGCCGAGAAGAGCCACGCGGGCCGCTTCCAGCAGGGACTCGAGAACGTCTCCTGACCCGGTCCGGATCGCGGCCGCGGGCGTGGTGACGCGTCTCGCGGGACGAACGGTTGAGCGAGCGCGGTCCCGGGGGATGCTCCCCGGGACGCGGCTCGCGTAGTCGGTCCGAACCGGAGCAGGCCATGGCGCAGCATCTCTACGACCCGCTGGATCCCTCGTGGGCGGACGCAAACGCGACGCGGGCCGAGCGCGACCGCACCTTCCACATCTGCAGCGACTGCCGTGTCTGCGTGAAGCTTTGCCCGAGCTTCCGCTCGCTGTTCGAGATGATCGACGATCTCGGCGGCAGCGACCGCGCGGGCGAGCTGTCCGGCGCGCAGCACAACCGGGTGATCGACGAGTGTTACCAGTGCAAGCTCTGTTACGTGATCTGCCCGTACACACCCGACCAGCAACAGGAATGGCGGGTCGACTTCCCGCAGCTCATGTTGCGGTCGTTGACCGGCCGCGGCGATCGGGGCGACGTGTCGCGTTCGGCGCGGCTCCTTGCCCGCACCGATCAGCAGGGACTCCTCGCCACGACGCTCGCGCCCGTCGTCAACGCGACCGCGAAGTTGCGGCCGGCGCGGGTGGTGATGGAGAAGGTATCGGGGATCTCGCGCGATCGGTTGTTGCCGACGTTTGATCGCGTGCGGTTCTCGAGGTGGTTCCGCGAACGCGAGCTCAGAGGC
>DATJAA010000356.1:0-10335 GCA_035516815.1 Acidimicrobiia bacterium
TGGGGCCACGACTCGCTCCGACGGGAACGGCTGTCGTGACGCGCTTTCAGATCACGACGTTCTCGGCCGGTCTACTAGCCCTCTGGGTCGCCTCCGACTGGCCGATCCACGATATTGCCGAGCGCTACTTCTTCTGGGTCCACATGGTGCAGCACACGACGTACGCGATCATCGCCGCGCCTTTGCTGCTCATGGGAACGCCGGCGTGGCTGGCGCGGTGGCTGCTCACGCCGCGGTGGCTGCTGCACACGGTGCGTTACCTGTCGCGCCTGATCCCCGCCACGATCATTTTCAACGTGGTCATCATCGTCACGCACATCCCCGTCGTGGTGAATGCCTCGCTGCACCACGCGCTGTTGCACTTCGGCATCCATGCCCTGATCGTCGTGTCCTCGCTCATCGTCTGGATGCCGTTGCTGAGCCCGCTGCCCGAGGTGCCCAGGCTGCAGCCTCTCGCGCGCATGCTCTTCCTGTTCCTGCAGTCGATCGTGCCGACCGTCCCCGCGTCGTTCCTGACCTTCGGTGACCGGCCGCTCTATTCGTTCTACGAGACCGTCCCTCGCCTTTGGGGTCTGTCCGCGCTCGACGACATGCGTTTCGCCGGACTGATCATGAAGCTCCTCGTCGGCTTCAGCCTCTGGATCACGATCACCGTCATCTTCTTCCGGTGGTACAACGCCGAACAGACCGGACCGCCCGCGCGGCGCGTGTCGCGCGACCTCGACCGCGAGCTCATGGAGTTGCAGCAGCAATGACCGACACCCCCACCGACGCGCCCGGAGTTGCGGAGGCCGAGTCGTCCGAGGGCGACGCCGCGGTAGCGGTCGCCGCGCCCGACGCGCCCGGCCCGGCGACCTCCGAGGCCACACCCGTGCCGGCAACGGCCGCCGACGTCGCGCTCACGTCGCCCGAGCCGGTGCCGTTCTGGCAGCGCCCGCTGGTCGAGCGCTTCCTCATCCCGCTCGTCGTGCCGATCGCCGTCATCGTCGGGTTGGTTGCGTACGTCCTGAACATCTCGCGTTTGTTCTTGTCGGGCCACGGCCACATCCCGATCTTCGTCGGTTCTGCGATCCTCGTCTTGATCCTCGCCGGCGCGGCCGCGCTGTCGTACGCCGCGCCGCGTATGCGCGAGTCGCTCATCACGATCGTCAGCGCCGCGTTCATCCTCGCGATCATGTCGGGCGGCTGGCTGGTGCTCGGGCACTCACAGCCGGAAAAGACCGGCCCAACGACGCTTCCGGCGACGTTGAAGACGAAGCAGACGCTCAACGTGACGGCCGCGCCGGGCGGCCAGCTCAAGTTCACGCCGAACGAGTTGAGCGCGAAGACCGGTCTCGCCTCCATCGTCGTGACGGTCGCGGGTGCCGGTCACACTTTCAACCTCCAGGATCCGACGACGTTGTTCGAGTCGCTCAGCCTCGACGCGGCGGGAGCCAAGAAGGAGGGCGTCGCGTTCTTCCCGAAGGCGGGCAGCTACACGTTCTTCTGCGCGGTGCCGGGTCACGAGGCCGCCGGAATGAAGGGCGAGATCAACGTCACCGGCGACCCGATGACGTTGGACCAGGCGGTCACCGCCGCGGGCAACCCGCCGGGCGCCGCCGGCTAACGACCCGCCGGCCCGGCCGCGCCGGTCGATCCGTACCGCCCGGCCGCGGGAACGCGCACGAGCAAGGCCGCGCGCACCGCTTCCATGGTCCCCGGCAGCGGACCGACGCGTTCACCGTCGGCGTAGACCTCCATCGGGACCGACGGGTCGAGCGACTCGAGGTACACCTGCGCGCCGCGGCGGGTCGTGACCTTGGCGAGATGCACGTGGGTGCCCTTGAACACCTTGGGGAAGTTCCAGAGGAACTCCGGACGCGACATCGCGCCGACGATCGTCACGTCGAGCAGGCCGTCGTCGAGACGGGCCGCGGGAGTGACGTGCATGCCGCCCGCGTATGCCGGTCCGTTGCCGACCGCGACGAGCCAGGCCCGTGTTTCGATCGACTCCCCGTCGACCGTCACCCGGAAGCGGTGCGGACGGTAGACCGCGAGCGTTCGCAGGACCGCCGCGACGTACAACGTGGTGCCCGACAGGCGCCGCACCGTGTTCGCCCAGCGGTTCGCCTCGGCGTCGAAGCCGGACGCGGTGACGCACGTGTACCACCTGCCGTTCACTCGGCCGAGATCAACCACGCGATCGGTTCCGTGCTCGAGCGCGTCGAGCGCGCGCAACGGCTGCTTGGCGTCGTAGCCGAGCACGCGTGCGAAGTCGTTGCCGGCACCGGTCGGGACGATTGCGAGCCGCCGTCCGGTGTCGGCCGCGACGCCTGCTACCTCTGTGACGAGTCCGTCACCCCCGCACGCGACGAGATCATGTCCTTCGTCGGACGCGGCGCGGGCGATCTTGGCCGGCGCGCCGGGCTCGGGCGAAACATGCAGCGCGATCCCCGCTGCGCTCGCGGCTCGCTCGAGTTCGGGAAGCAGCTTCTGCGTCCGGCCTCGTCCGGCCACCGGATTCACGATCACGGTCCACGGCACCGCCGGAAGCTACAGGGTCGCCCCGGGTAGCGTCCTCGCCGTGCCCCACGGCTTGGACGCCGAGCGAATGCCCTCGCACGTCGCAATCGTCATGGACGGGAACGGCCGTTGGGCACAACAGCGCGGGTTGAAGCGCACCGAGGGCCATGCGGCGGGCGAGGAAGCCCTGTTCGACACTGTCGACGGTGCGCTCGAGCTCGGCTTGCGGTGGCTCACCGTCTTCGCGTTCTCCACCGAGAACTGGCGACGCCCGCTCGACGAGGTTCGCTTCTTGATGAACTTCAACGAACGTCTCTTGCTCGCCCGTCGCGACGACCTGAACGAGCGGGGCGTCCGCGTGCGCTTCATCGGCCGGCGCACCGGGCGCGTGCCGGGGCGGGTCCGCCGCCGCATCGAGGAGAGCGAAGCGCTGACGGCGACGAATCGTCGGCTCACGCTGACGTTCGCGTTCAATTACGGCGGCCGGGCCGAGATCGTCGACGGGGTGCGCGCGATCGCGCGGGAAGCGGCCGCCGGTCGCCTCGACCCGGCCAAGGTCGACGAGCGCACGATTGCCCGTCACCTGTACGCGCCCGACATGCCCGACCCGGACCTACTCGTCCGGACCTCGGGCGAGTTCCGGATCTCGAACTATCTCCTGTGGGAGCTCGCTTACGCCGAGCTCGTGTTCACCGACGTGTTGTGGCCCGACTTCCGTACGAAAGACCTCGTCGAAGCCATCGCCGAGTACCAACGTCGGAACCGCCGCTACGGCGGCATCTAATGGCTGTAGCCGTGCCAACGGCTGGTGACCGTGCCAACTGTTGGGAGGGCGGGGGGGAATTACACTCGTGTGATGCCCGGGCTCTATCGCGACGAGGGGGTCGTGCTGCGCACGATCAAGCTCGGCGAGGCCGACCGCATCGTCACGATCCTCACCCAGGGCCACGGCAAGGTCCGGGCGGTGGCCAAGGGCATCCGCAAGACGTCGAGCCGGTTCGGGGCCCGGCTCGAGCCGACCAGCCGGGTCGCGCTGCAGTGTTATCGCGGCCGCGACCTCGACGTCGTCACCCAGGCGGAGACGCTCGAGGCGAACCGGGGTATTCGGGAGCAGTACCTCTTGCTCACGCACGCGATTCCGATGCTCGAGGCCGTTGATCAGGTGGCGCAGGAGCACGAGCCGAGCCCGGCGCTGTATCGAATGCTGACCGGTGCGCTGCGAACCCTTGGCGAGCTGAAGAATCCCGTCGTCACCTCGGCGTTCTTCTGGAAGCTCCTGTCGCTCGAGGGGATCCATCCGTTGCTCGACGACTGTGCCCGCTGTGGCGCCGAGGGTGGCGACGGCGAGACGGAACTGATCGCGTTCGATCTCGACGAGGGCGGAATGCTGTGTCGGGCTTGCGCGAGGGGTGGCGGCCGGCCGGTCTCGTACGCCGCGGTCGACCTGTTGCGCCGCATGCTCGGTGGCGGACTGAACGGCGTGTTCGCCGAGCCGTCCGGCCCGGAGACGCACGAGGTCGAACAGCTCGGCATCCGTGCGGTCGAGCACCACGTCGAGCGGCGCTTGCGTTCCACCGCCCTGCTCTGACTCGACATCGCTTCGCTCCGACAGGGGCATTTTGCCTGCACACGGGCCCGCTTCGGGCGGGGAGACAGAGAGCCTGCCGACTAGCCTGGCTCGTCTATGGCAAGCGGCTCCGACCCGAAGTTGATGGAGCGGGTGGTCAACCTCGCGAAGCGCCGCGGCCTGGTCTTCCCCTCGTCCGACATATACGGCGGATTCCGCTCCACCTGGGATTACGGGCCGCTCGGTGTCCTGCTCAAGCGAAACGTCAAGGATGCCTGGTGGCGGTCGATGGTGCAGTTCCGAGACGACATCGTCGGCCTCGACGCGGCGATCCTCATGGCTCCCAAGGTGTGGGAGGCGAGTGGTCACGTGGCCACGTTCACCGACCCGCTCGTCGACTGCCGCACGTGCAAGGAGCGGTTCCGCGCCGACCAGCTTCCCGACTCGGGCGCCTGCCCGAACTGCGGTGCGCGCGACAGCTTCACCGAGGCCCGCCACTTCAACCTGATGTTCAAGACCCACGTGGGCCCCGTCGAGGACGACGCCTCGGTGGCGTATCTCCGTCCCGAGACGGCGCAGGGCATCTTCGTCAACTTCAAGAACGTGCAGACGACGACGCGCAAGAAACCGCCGTTCGGGATCGCGCAGGTCGGCAAGTCGTTCCGTAACGAGATCACGCCTGGCAACTTCATCTTCCGGACCCGGGAGTTCGAACAGATGGAGATGGAGTTCTTCGTCCCGCCCGCCGAGGCGCCGAAGTGGTTCGAGTATTGGGTCGAGGAGCGTTTCCGCTGGTACACCGATCTCGGGATCGCGCCCGACCTGTTGCGGGTCCGCCCGCACGCGACCGAGGAGCTTTCCCACTATTCCGCCTCGACCAGCGACGTCGAGTTCGCCTATCCGTGGGGTTGGGGTGAGCTGGAAGGCATCGCCAACCGCACCGACTACGACCTCACGCAACACGCCGAGTTCTCGGGCGAGGATCTCTCGTACTTCGACCAGGAGAACGACGAGCGCTACGTGCCCTACGTGATCGAACCGGCGGCGGGCGCCGATCGGGCCACTCTTGCGTTCCTGCTCGCGGCGTACGACGAGGACGAAGCGCCGACGGGTGAGGGGAAGGTCGAAAAGCGCACCGTCCTGCGCCTCGATCCGAGGCTCGCGCCGATCAAGGTCGCGGTGCTGCCACTGTCGAAGAAGGAGACGCTGGTTCCCGTCGCGGCCGACGTCGCGCGTGCACTGCGTGCGCATTTCATGATCGACGTCGACCTCGCCGGCGCGATCGGGCGCCGCTATCGCCGCCAGGACGAGATCGGCACGCCGCTGTGCGTCACGATCGATTTCGAGACGCTCGACGACCGTGCCGTGACGGTGCGCGACCGCGACACGATGAAACAAGAACGAATCCCGCTCGACCGACTGCTCGGCGAGCTCCGAGACCGGCTGGGTGTGAAAGCTTGATGGACGACTACTACTCGCTGCTCGGAGTCGAACCCGGCGCGAGCGTCGACGACATTCGCGGCGCATACCGCGAGCGGAAGAACGGCATCGACACGTCGAGCGAGTCGGGCCGCTCCGACGCGGCGCGGCTCAACAAGGCGTGGAACGTCCTGTCCGACCCTTATCAGCGCGGCCGCTACGACGAGCAGCGCGCGAACGGGTCCGAGAACGGATCCGAGGTGGAAGACCTCACGCCCGCCTCGAACGGCTCACGTTCGCCGGCGGCCCTCCCGCCGCGCAAGCAGCGTCAGCAAGCGGCGCGCGACGCCCGGGCCAAACGAACGCAGCGTGAGCCGACGATCCCCCTTCCCGCAGGCACACGCCGGCCCACCACCAAACAGCGCCTGCTCGCGATGGCGATCGACCTCCTCGTGCTGTTCTTTCTCGTCATGGGCGGACAGCTGCTCGCGGGGAACGTCGCCAAGTCGCAAAAACCGGCGGTCGTCAAGCAGATCAACAGCCTGAACGACCAGATCAGCGCGACCAACAAGGTCAAGAGCGACGCCGACAAGCGAGTCAGTGCCGACAAGAAGGCGAACAACACCGCCGCGCAATCTACCGACCAGAAGGCATCCGACGATGCCAAGGCGAAGGTCACCACCCTCACCAAGCAGCGCGACGACGCTCTCGCGAAGGTCAACGTCTACTACATCGCGATGGTCGCGATCGCGTTCTTCCTCGGGCTGCTCTATCTGGTGATACCGAGCGCCCTGACGGGCCGAACGCTCGGTAAACACTTCCAGCACCTCAAGGTGTTGCGCGAAGACGGCTCACCGCTCGGCGCGTCCGGCGCGCTCATGAGATACGGGGTCGTGGTCCTGGTGACCTTCGTGCTGTATTACCTGTTGCAACAAATTGCCGCGATCATCGTGCTGTTCGGTGTGACGATGTGGATGCGCAACCCGGACATGCAGGGTCTGCACGACCGCCTCGCGCACACGATCGTGGTGAGCGACGCTCAAACTTGAAAGCCAAGGCTCGAAAGGCATGTCGATGACGGAGCAAGCGCGCGAGAAGTACGTCTACGCGTTCGAGGAGGGCGGTCGCGACCAGAAGTATCTTCTCGGCGGCAAGGGTGCGAACCTCGCCGAGATGACCAACCTCGGGCTGCCCGTCCCGCCCGGCTTCACGATCAGTACCGACGCGTGCAAGGCGTACATGGCTCGCGGCGACGAGCTGCCGCCGGGCCTGATGGCCGAGGTGGCGGTCGCGCGCGAGCAGCTCGAGAAGAAGATGGGCAAGCTCCTGGGCGACGCCGACGACCCGCTGCTCGTCTCGGTGCGGTCGGGCGCCCCGTTCTCGATGCCCGGGATGATGGACACCGTCCTCAATCTCGGGCTCAACGACGAGTCGGTCAAGGGACTCGCCAAGCAGACCCAGAACGAACGTTTCGCGTACGACTCGTACCGCCGCTTCGTGCAGATGTTCGGCAAGATCGTGCTCGACATCCCCGGTGAACTGTTCGAGGAGTCGTTGCACGACCTCGTCGAGCAGCGGGGTTTCAGCGTCGACACCGAGCTGTCGGCCGAGGATCTCGCCGGTCTGGTCGAGACGTTCAAGGGCATCGTGAGGTCGGAGAAGAACGTCGACTTCCCGAGCGATCCGCAAGAGCAGCTCGCGTACGCCATCGACGCCGTCTTCAAGTCGTGGAACGGCCGGCGGGCCCGCGACTATCGCCGGCTCGAGCGCATTCCCGACGACCTCGGTACCGCCGTCAACGTGCAGACGATGGTGTTCGGGAACAAGGGCGACGACTCGGGAACCGGCGTCGCCTTCACGCGCAACCCGTCGACGGGCGAGAACCTGCCGTACGGCGACTTCTTGAAGAACGCGCAGGGCGAAGACGTCGTCGCCGGTATCCGTATCACCGAGCACCTCGATGCAATGGGCAACGAGTTCCCCGAGCCGCACCGGGAGTTGCTGCGGCTGATGAACCTGCTCGAGAACCACTTCCGCGACATGTGCGACATCGAATTCACGATCGAGCAAGGTCGGTTGTTCATGTTGCAGACGCGCGTCGGCAAGCGCACCGCGGCGGCCGCGCTGCGCATGGCGGTCGAGATGGTCGACGAGGGACTCATCGACAAGACGGAAGCAGTGCTGCGCGTGCAACCGGCGCAGCTCGACCAGTTGTTGCATCCCCAGTTCGATCCGAACGCGAAGTTCACGGTGCTCGCCAAGGGCCTGAACGCGTCGCCCGGCGCCGCCGTGGGCAAGGTGTACTTCACCGCCGACGATGCCGAGGCCCGACACGAGGCGGGGGAGCGCGTGATCCTCGTGCGCCCCGAGACGTCGCCCGACGACCTGCACGGGATGATCGCGGCGCAGGGGATCCTGACGTCACGCGGCGGCTTGGTCTCTCACGCGGCTGTCGTCGCGCGCGGTATGGGCAAGCCCGCGATCTGTGGCGCGGAAGCGGTGAAGATCGATCTCGCGGGCCGCACCTTCACCGCGGGCGAAACGACCGTCCGGGAAGGCGAGGTCATCTCGATCAACGGGACCACGGGCGAGATCGTCGTCGGTGAGGTGCCGGTGATCACGCCCGAGCCGACCGGTCCGTTCGGCGTGATCCTCGGCTGGGCCGACGCGCTGCGCAGGCTCAAGGTCCGCACCAACGCCGATCTCCCCGAGGACGCGCGCAAAGCGCGCGAGTTCGGCGCCGAGGGCATCGGCCTGTGCCGAACCGAGCACATGTTCCTCGGCGATCGCCTCCCGATCGTGCAGCGCATGATCCTCGCCGATACGCCCGACGACGAAGCCTCCGCGCTCGAGGAGCTCCGCGCGCAGCAGGAAGCCGACTTCGAGGGCATCCTCGAGGCGATGGACGGGCTGCCGGTAACGGTCCGTCTCCTCGACCCGCCGCTGCACGAGTTCCTGCCCGATCATGAGGAGCTCATCATCAAGCAGGCGAAGGGCGAGATCACCGAGCGGGAGCGGAAGCTCCTGCACGCCGCGGAGCTGTGGCGCGAGTCGAATCCGATGCTGGGCACGCGCGGCTGCCGGCTCGGGATCATCAAGCCCGGCCTGTACCGCATGCAGGTACGGGCGCTGATGCAGGCGGCGGTGACGCGCCGCCGGGCGGGCGGCAATCCGGTCGTCGAGATCATGATCCCGTTGATCGTGAGCGCGCCCGAGCTCCGGCTACTCGAACAGTGGACTCGTGAAGAGGCCGCGAAGGTGCTGCACGAGTCGAACGTCGAGATCGACTACCTCGTCGGCACCATGATCGAGACGCCGCGCGCCGCGCTCGTCGCCGACGAGATCGCAGTGGTCGCCGAGTTCTTCTCGTTCGGTACCAACGACCTCACGCAGATGACCTTCGGGTTCTCCCGCGACGACATCGAGGGCCGGTTCATGAGCGAGTACCTCGAGCACAAGCTCCTCGCGGCGAATCCGTTCGAGACGCTCGACGTCGCCGGCGTCGGCCAGTTGGTGCGCATGGGTTGTGAGAAAGGGCGCCGCGAGCGTCCGAACCTCAAGCTCGGCATCTGCGGCGAGCACGGCGGCGACCCCGCCTCGGTCGCGTTCTGCGACGAGGTCGGCCTCGATTACGTGTCGTGCTCTCCGTACCGCGTGCCGATCGCACGGCTCGCCGCCGCACACGCGGCGATCGGCGCCGCCGGTCCCGGCGCGACGGCCTGAACCACAGCCGACCCGTGACGACCTCCGAACGAGCGTTGTCGACGCGGCTGACGGCCGAGGAGATCACCGACTTCCTCGCCGACGTGTTCCCCGGCGCGATGGATCACTTCGTCATCGAGGAAGTGCGGCCCATGCACGCCCGGGTGCGCATGCTCTTCAACGAGTTCCGCTTGCGGCCCGGCGGAACGATCAGCGGCCCGTCGTTGATGTCGCTCGCCGACACCGGACTCTGGGTGGCGTTGCTGGCGATGATCGGGCGCGAGCCGTTCTCGGTGACCTCTCATCTCGACATCGACTTCTTGCGCAAGCCGGCCGCCGGCGATGTGATCGCGCACACGGCATTGCACAAGATCGGCAAGCGTCTCGCGGTCGGCGACGTGATCATGTATTCCGCTGGTGAAGACGTCCCGTGCGCGCGAGCATCCGTCACCTATGCCATTCCCTCCGTCCGCCTCGACCCGCCGGTGGAGTAGCGGCGACTACACCGTCACGACCGATCGTGCGGGCGTCGATCTCGATGCGGTTCACGGATTCCTGTCGCGCTATTCGTACTGGGCGCTCGGTCGTTCGCGTGCCGACCAGGCGCGCGCGAACGACGCGTCGACCTGCTTCAGCGTGCTGCACGAACCGACCGCAGCCTTCGTCGGGTTCGGTCGTGTTCTGACCGACGACGTGTCGTTCGCCTGGGTCGCCGACGTCTTCGTCCTCGAGCCGCACCGAGGCCGGGGTCTCGGAGTGTTCCTGATGCGCTGCATCGTCGAGACGCACGAGCACGTCTCCCGCCTCGTGCTCGGCACACGCGACGCGCACGGCGTGTACGCCAAGGTCGGGTTCGCACCGCTCATCCGGACCGAACGCTGGATGGAGAGGTGGAACGGCAGGCCGCCGGCCTGAGACGGGGGGATGCGACGTTGGTGTCGCACCCCGTCGGTACCCTCGGGTCATGCAGTTGGAATCGAAGCTCGAGCCCGGTCTGGTCGAGCCCGGTCTGGTCGAGCCGAGTGTCGTGCGCATGGCGCATTCCGGGGCCGAGGCGCGCGTCGGTCGGGCGGTTGCGCGCCGCGAGGCGCGCGAAGCCGAGCTCGACGCGTTGCTCGCGCCGGGCGCGACCCGGCCGGTCGGCG
>DATJAA010000357.1:0-2309 GCA_035516815.1 Acidimicrobiia bacterium
GAGCCAGGAAGGCGCGGTGCAGGTCGAGCTCGCGCAGCTCCGCTACCGCTTGCCGCGGTTGCGCGGTCGCGGCCTCGAGTTGAGCCAGCAGGGCGCCGGCATCGGCACCCGCGGACCCGGCGAGACGCAACTCGAGGTCGATCGCCGCCGCCTGCTGCGCCGCATGCAGAAGCTCGAACGCGATCTCATCGGGCTCGCGGCGACCCGCGCCACGCAACGAAAGGCGCGCAAGCGTCGCGATGTGCCGCAGATCGCGCTCGTGGGATACACGAACGCGGGCAAGTCGACGCTGCTCAACCGGCTGACGCACGCGGGTGTGCTCGTCGAGAACCAGTTGTTCTCGACGCTCGATCCGACGGTACGCCGGCTGCGGCTGCCCGGTGGCGAGACCGTCGTCTTGTCGGACACGGTGGGATTCGTCCGGCGCCTGCCCCACCAGTTGGTCGAGGCGTTCCGCTCGACGTTGGAGGAGGTCGCGGACGCCGATCTGCTCGTCCATCTCGTCGACGCCAGCGCGGCCGACGTCGGCGTACTGATCGACGCGGTCGACACGGTGCTGCGTGAGATCCATGCGGACGGCGTGCCTCGCCTACTCGTGTGGAACAAGGCCGACCTCGCCGACGACGACACGCTCAAGTTGCTCCTGCACGCGCATCCCGGCTCGGTCGCGATCTCGGCCGCGACGGGGGCCGGGATCCCGGAACTCCTCAACACGATCGGCGATCGGCTGCGCGCGCTCGCGCGTGTTCGCGAGTTCGTCGTCCCGTACGAGCGGGGCGACGTGCTGGCTGCGCTGCACCGGGCTGGCGAAGTGCTCGTCGAGGTGCACGGCGACCATGCCACCCGGGTCCGCGCGCGGCTCCCCGACGCGGTCGCGGGTCGCTTCGCCGAGTACGCGAGTGCGCCCGATTAGTCTCGATCCCGATGCCGGTCACCGGTGGATTCGTCCCGCCCCCTTATCCGTACGAGCGGCTCGACGCGCTCAAGCGTCTCGCCGATTCGTTGCCGGGAGGTGTCGTCGACTGCTCGATCGGCACGCCGTGTGATCCCGTGCCGGAAGTCGCCGTTCGCGCCGCGGCGGACGCGCTGCCTGCGTCGAACGGCTATCCGCCGTCGGCGGGCACAGTTGCGTTGCGCGATGCGGCCGCGGCGTGGATCGGTCGCCGCTTCGGCGTCGCGGTCGACGCCGGACATGTCGGCGCATGCGTGGGCACCAAAGAGCTGGTCACGTCGTTGCCGCACCTGCTGCGGCTGCGCGATCCGGGGCGCGACACCGTGCTCTATCCCGCGATCGCGTACCCGAGCTATGAGATGGGCGCGGTGCTCGCCGGCTGCCGGGCCGTGCCCGTACCTCTCGATGGCAAGTGGCATCTCGATCTCGACGCCATCAGCGAGGCCGACGCGCGGCGCGCGCTGTTGTTGTGGGTCAACGAGCCGGGCAACCCGTCGTCGTCAACCGCGGGCGCCGACTACTTCCAGCGCGTCGCCCGGTGGGGGCGCGATCACGAGGTCATCGTCGCCAGCGACGAGTGCTACGCCGAGTTCGCGCCCGAGCCCGTGACCGTTCTCGGCTCCGGACTCGGCGGCGTACTCGCGATGCACAGTGTGTCGAAGCGTTCGAACCTCGCGGGTGCCCGGGTCGGCTTCTACGCCGGCGACCCCGAACTTGTCACGTATCTCGTCGAGACCCGCAAGCACGCGGGGCTGATGGCACCGACCGCGCTGCAGGCCGCCGCGACCGCGGCGCTGGCCGACGATGCCCACGTGGACGAGCAGCGTGCCCGCTACGCGCACCGGCGTGAGGTCGTGCGAAAGGCGCTCGAGTCGCACGGTCTCGTGCACGACGGCGGCGACGCCACGTTCTACCTCTGGCTGCGCAGCGCCGACGGCGCCGACGACGGTTGGGAGATCGCGGCGCGGCTCGCGCATGCCGCAGGCTTACTCGTCTCGCCCGGCGATCTCTATGGTGCGCTCGGCGCCGACCACGTCCGGCTCGCGCTCGTGCAGCCCGACGACCGGCTCGAACTCGCGCTCGATCGCCTCGTCCAGGCGCGCGCGTGACCGTCGAAGGGATTGCAATGAATGACGCCAAACAGGTGACGCAACTCTTCGAAGCGGGCGACGAGTGGCGCGACGTGATGCCCGTGGCCGAGGCGCGCGACCTTGTCGCTTCGGTCATCGGCCAGCTCGATCGGGGTGAGGTACGCGTCGCGGAACTCGTCGACGACGCGGTTGTCGTGAACGAGCCCGCCAAGCACGCGATTCTCATGTGGTTCCGGGTGAACGAGATGCAGGAGGTCGAGGCGGGC
>DATJAA010000358.1:0-14769 GCA_035516815.1 Acidimicrobiia bacterium
GCCGCGGTAGGCGTCACCGACGTCGCACTCGATACCCCCGACAACCGACGACCCGCCGCCATACGGGACGGCGGCGACGCCCGTGTCGGCACACCAATCGAGGAGCGCGGTGACATCGGCCTCGTCGCGCGGGATCGCGACGAGGTCGGGTGGGTGCGAGAAGTCTCGGTGCAATCCCCGCCACACGTCGCGAAACGACTTCCCGTAGGTGTGGCCCGCCCGCTCGCGCGGGTCGTCGGTGCACATCGCCGCGAGTGCGCCGGGTGCCGCGACGCGCGGGGCCGGGAGCTCGATCTCGTCGATCGTCGGCGGCGGGATGGGCTCGCGAGCCTCGGTTCCGAAGCGCGCCGCGACGTTCTCGCCGAGCTTGCGCTGTTGGGCCGGCGTCGGTCCGGCGTCGTCGACGCCCCAGCCCCAGAACCGGCGACCGCTCTGCACGTCCGGGACCCTAGACGCCCCGGTCCGGAACGGTTCGTCCGGTCAGTCGAGCGCTGCGTCGCGCTTGTCGACGAACGCCTGGCGGAGCTCGTCGCTGTCGCCCCAGAGATTCAGCTCGAAGGTGAAGCCCTGCTCGAAGCGGTACGACCGCTTCACGTCGACGGGTTCGATCATGTTGAGCGACTCCTTCGCTCGGCGCATCACGATCGGGCTCTTCTTCGCGATGACCGCGGCCAACTCCAATGCAGTGTCGAAGAGCTCGTTGCGGGCCACGACGCGCTCGATCGTGCCGAACGCCAAGAGCTCGGCCGCGGTGATGGTCGCGCCCGTGAGGAACATCGCCCGCAGCTTGTGCTGTGGTACGAACCGCGCGAGGTGCGTGGCAACGCCGAGCGCGCCACGGTCGACTTCGGGCAGGCCGAAGGTTGCGTCGTCCGACGCAACGACGATGTCGGCATTGCCGGCGAGGCCGATCCCACCGCCGACGCAGAAGCCCTGCACCGCGGCGATCACGGGAACCTCGCAGTCGTAGACCGCGCCGAACGCCTCGTAACAGCCTCGGTTGACACCGATCAGCGATTCGTGAGTGGGGTCGGCCGCGAGCTCCTTGATATCGACGCCCGCCTGGAACCCCTTGCCCTCGGCGCGGAGCACGACCACCCGGGTGTTCGGGTCGCGGCCCGCCGTACGCAGCGCGTCCGCGAGCTCGAACCAACCCGCGACCGGCAATGCATTCACCGGGGGATTGTCGATCGTCACGATGACGACGTGGTCCCGCGTCTCCGAGCGGATCATGCGCGGAGCATACTTCCGGGCGTGATTGCACCCGGTGGGCCGAGCTTGTGGCAAGCGACGCTGCCTGCCGGCGCGCGCGGAGCGCGCAGTGTGCTCGACGGTGACATCGTGGCCGATGTCGCCATTGCCGGCGCGGGCTATACGGGCCTGTGGACCGCGTATGCGCTGGCGCAGGCGGATCCAACCCTACGCATCGTCGTCTGCGAGCGCGAGGCGGTCGGCTTCGGAGCCTCGGGCCGTAACGGTGGCTGGTGTTCCGCGCTCTTCGCCGGGAGCAGGGCGGCCACGGCGCGCACGCACGGTCGGGGCGCGGTGATCGACATGCAGCGGGCGATGTTCGCGACTGTGAACGAAATCGAGCGGGTCGTCGCGCATGAAGGCATCGAATGTGACTGGGCCCGCGGTGGCACGGTGCAGGTCGCGACGATTCCGGCCCACCTCGACCGCCTGAGAAGCGAGCTCGACGACCATCGCTCGTGGGGCTTCGGGAAAGACGACTATCGGGAGTTGTCGCCGGCGGAGTCGGCCGCGCTGATCGGTTGCCGGCCGAACCTCGGCGGACTGTTCACGCCGTGGTGTGCGGCGATCCACCCCGCGAAGCTCGCGCACGGCCTCGCGCGCGCGGTCGAGCGCAAGGGCGTGACGATCTACGAACACACTCCGGTGCGCGCGATAGAACGCGGCGGGCTGCGCACCGACCTCGGACGCGTGCGCGCCGAGATCGTGGTGCGGGCGACCGAGGCGTTCTCCGCGGAGCTGCCCGGTCTCCGGCGCGCGATCGCACCCGTCTACTCGTTGATGATCGCCACCGATCCGCTGCCGGACGCCTTCTGGGCGCAAGCGCAGCTCGCGACGAGACCCACCTTCGCCGACTTCCGGCACATGATCATCTACGGGCAGCGCACGGCCGACGACCGGCTCGCGTTCGGCGGGCGCGGCACTCCATACCACCTCGGATCGCGCATCAGGCCCCGGTACGACCTCGACCCGCGCGTCTTCGACGCGTTGCACGCGACGCTGCGCTCTCTGTTCCCGGGCCTCGGCGATGCGCCCGTCACCCACCGCTGGGGCGGCGCGGTCGGTGTTCCGCGCGACTGGTACCCGTCCGTGGGATTCGATCGGGTCAACGGTGTGGCTTGGGCGGGCGGCTACATCGGCGACGGGGTGAGCACCACCAACCTCGCGGGCCGCACGATCGCGGATCTCGTCTTGCGGAACGACACCGACCTCGTCCACCTCCCGTGGGTCGGCCACGCGTCGCCCCAGTGGGAGCCCGAACCTCTACGGTGGATCGGCGTGAACCTGTCCCGCAAGCTGGTGGAGTCGATCGACCGCGCCGAGGTGGCCGGCCGCGATCCGCGCCGTCGCGCCCGCGTCCTCAACCGGCTGCTGGGCTGAGTCGCTCAATGCAGGCCGACACGCAGGACGAGACCGGCGAACCACTGCGCGAGCCGGAGGCGCCGAGGACCCGACTCGGGTGGCTCGCCTTCCTGTGCCGATTCGGCATCGCGTTGCTGGTCGTCTGCATCATCGCGGCCGCGGGGCTGGCGCTCGGCGACCAGGCGGGCAAGCACGAGTTCGCGCAGCGGCATGTCGTGCACATCGGCAACGGGATCCTCGCCCAGTCGAGCCCCGCGCAGCCCGCCAACTTCCTTCTGATCGGCCACGACGCCGACGGCAACTCGGACACGATGATGGTGGTGCACGTCGATCCCGGGAACCCCGTGCCGCTGCTCGTCTCCTTCCCGCGTGACCTGATCGTCGACATACCCGGTCACGGGCAGGGCCAGCTGAACTCGGCGATCGGGCTCGGCGGCCCGTCGCTACTGATCCTGACCTTCAAGACCGACTTCAACATCCCGATCACGCACTACCTGCAGGTCGACTTCAACAGCTTCCCGCAGATCGTCAGCGCGATCGGCAAGGTGAAGGTGTGGTTCCCGACCGCGGTGCACGACCCGTATCTCGGGCTCGACATCGAACAGCCCGGGTGCGTGGCCCTCGACGGCGCGACGGCGCTGAAGTACGTGCGCTCACGGCACTACTACGTCCCCGACGATCCCGCGCACCCGGCGCCCTTCGTGTGGAACTACGACCCCAAGCTGGGTGACGGTGCGTATCGAGGTGGAGCCGGCTGGACGAGCTTCGAGGGCGGGACCGATATCGGGCGCATCCCGCGCCAGCAGTATTTCCTTCGCACGCTCGCCCAAACCGCGATCAGCCGGACCAACGACAACCCGCTGCGCATCGTTCCGCTCGTCCAGGCGTTGATGCCTCACCTCACCACCGATCAGAACCTCAAGTTCAGCGAGCTGAAGTCGCTCGTCGACACCTTCCGCAAGCTGAAGCCGGCCGACGTCGAGATGACGACGATTCCGTGGGCCTCCGAGCCCAGCAACCACAACCGGGTCATCGTCAAGTATCCGGACGCGAACACCTTGCTGTTCCGGCTCGCGAACTTCGCGCCGGTGAAGGCATTCCTTCCGCCGCTCGTGAGCCCGAGCAGCGTGCGGGTACGCGTCGTCAACGGCTCGGGCATCGCCGGCCTCGGGGCCCGCGCGCTCGCCCAGCTCGTCGCCGCGGGTTTCCGTTCCGCCGGCCCGGCCGCGGACGCCGACCGCAGCTCGTACGTGCACACGCAGATCCGTTGGGCCGTGAACCGGGAGGTTCAGGGAGTGACCGTCGCCTACGCCTCCGGCGCCAAGCAATCCGGTCAGGCGCTCAAGGCTTCGGATACCGCCGGCGTCGACGTGCTCGTCGTCGTCGGGCGCGACTGGAACACGCTGCAGCATCACTTCACCGGTCTTCCGGCGGCTCGGCCGAGGGCGACGCGAGGTACGACCGTGACGAGCACGACGACGACTTCCACCACGCTTCCGCTGGCCGATCGGCCGTACGTTCCGGTCTCGAAGACGGGAGGTGTCCTGGTCGGTTGTCCACGCTCCTGACCGCGTAACCGACCGCGCCGGGGAGGTCAGTCGAAGTCGGGCATCGGCGGGAGCGACTTCTCCGCCAGCGCGTCGAACCGAGCGCGGATCTGTTGCTCGTAGCTCGGCTTCGTCGGCACGAGGAACTGGTCGTGACGGACGGCGTTCACGATCATCGCCGCGACATCGTCGGGTGGCGCGCCCTTCGTCGTCGTGAGGTCGTTCAGCGCCTGCTCGACGAACCGGGCGTCGTCGGACCGGGCGCCGGCGAGCGCGGCGGGTCGGTTGCGCCGTGAGGACGCGATGCGCGTGTCCACGGCGGCCGGAACGACTGCGGAGACCTTGATCGGCGCGTTGATCGCGCGCAGGTCGTGGGCCAGGCACTCGGTTGCCGCCTGGGCGGCGAATTTCGAGACCGTGTACGGCCCCGAGTACGCGTTGGTGCAGAGTCCGGCCATCGAGACGGTATTCACAACGTGCCCGGGCGTCGCGGCGGCGAGCATGCGCGGTACGAAGGCGCGGATGCCGTTCAGGATGCCCCACAGATTGACCCCGAGCGTCCACTCGAAGTCGGCTTCCGAGCGTTCCCACATGAAGCCACCGGCGAAGACACCGGCGTTGTTGCACAGCACGTGCGTCGCACCGAAGGTCTCGTAGGCGTGCTCGGCGAGCGCGTCTACGTCATCGAAGCGCGAGACGTCGGCTACGAAGCTGCTCGTGCCTTCGAGCCCGGAGACCGTCTCCGCCAGCGCCTCGGCTTCGATGTCGGCGGCGACGACTCGCATCTGCTCATTCACGAGGCGGCGGACGACGGCGCGGCCGATCCCGCTACCGGCGCCGGTCACGACCGCGACTCTTTCCCGGAGTTGTTCCATGGCCGCATGGTGGCAGAGGATTCCGGTCATGAGCGAGCGGATCGAGAAGCTGGTTGCCGAGTTGACACTCGACGAGAAGGCTGCGCTCGCCGGCGCGGTCGACCTCTGGCTCGGGCCGGGCGTGGAGCGTCTCGGCGTGCCGGCACTGAAGGTGACCGACGGACCGAGCGGCGCCCGCGGCGAGCAATGGTCGGGTCGGCCGTCAGCCAACTATCCGTGTGGCACTGCGCTCGGCGCGACCTGGAACACCGAGCTGGTACACGAGGTCGGCAAGCGACTCGGCGTCGAGACAAGACGGAAGCAGGCGCACGCGCTGCTCGCCCCGACGGTCAACATCCACCGGCACCCGCTCGCGGGACGGAACTTCGAGTGCTACTCGGAAGATCCGTGGCTTTCGGCGAGGATGGCCGTGGCATACATCACGGGGGTGCAGTCGCAAGGCGTCGCGTGCACGGTAAAACACTTCGTCGCGAACGATTCGGAGTTCGAGCGCATGACGATCAGCTCCGAGGTCGACGAGCGCACGCTGCGCGAGGTCTCGCTGGTCCCCTTCGAGGCCGCCGTCAAAGAGGCCGGTACGTGGGCGTTGATGACGGCATACAACCGGGTCAACGGTCCGTACTGCAGCGAGCATGCCGAGCTCATCGGCCTCCTACGCGACGAGTGGGGCTTCGACGGGCTCGTGATGTCCGACTGGTACGGCACCCACAGCACGGTTGCCGCCGCGAACGCGGGGCTCGATCTCGAGATGCCGGGTCCACCGCAGTTCTTCGGGGAGAAGCTCGCCGACGCGGTGCGCGCGGGCGATGTGACCGAGGCCTCGCTCGACGAGAAAGTGCACCGCGTGCTGGCCCTGATCGAGCGTACGGGGCGGCTGGAGGAGGCGGTCCGGCCGCCCGAGGAATGCGACGACGACCCGATCGACCGGGCGATCGCGCGGCGCGCCGCGACGGAGAGCTTCGTGTTGTTGCGGAACGAGCACGGAGCGCTGCCGCTACCGCGCGCGACGAACTCGCTCGCCGTGATCGGCCCCAACGCCGACGCGCTGGTGATCCAGGGCGGAGGGAGCGCGCGGGTGACGCCGCATCCTCCGGTGTCCGCGCTCGCGGGGCTGCGGGCACGCCTCGCGAGCACCGGCATCGAGGTCGTCCACGAGCGCGGTTGTTACAGCTTCAAGCGCACGCCCCTTCTCGAGAGCCCGGGGATACTCCGCGGCCCGCTGCGGGTCGAATACTTCGCGGGCCGCGAGCGGTCGGGTGAACCGGTGCACGTCGAGGACTCGGTGCGCGGTCTCTTCACCTTCATCGGGCCGGTGGGGCACGGGGTGCCGGCGGAATTCTCGCTCAAGGTGCGCGGCACGGTCGTCACTCCGGAGACGGGGGAATGGACGTTCACGCTCGTGCAGGTCGGCCGGGCCAAGCTGACCATCGACGGCGAAGTGGTCGTCGACAACTGGAACCCCACGGGCCGCAGCGACGCGTTCATGGGTTACGGGAGCGCCGAAGCGGCGGGAACGATCGCGCTGCAGGCCGGCGCGGCCCACACGATCGAAGTCGAGTTCGTCCCACCCGCCGGTCTCGGCGCGCTCGAGATCGGTTGCCGCCCTCCATCGCCGCCCGATCTCATGGAACGTGCGGTCGCGGCGGCCCGGGCCGCAGACAGCGTCGTGTGCATCGTCGGAACCGACAACGACTGGGAGACCGAGGGCAACGACCGCGAGTCGATGGCCCTGCCGGCGCCGCAGGACGAGCTCGTACGCGCGGTCGCCGGCGCCAACCCGAACACGATCGTGATCGTGAATGCGGCTTCGCCCGTGGAGATGCCCTGGGCCGACGACGTCGCGGCGATCATGCAGGTGTGGTTCCCGGGCGAGGAGTGGGGGAACGCGCTCGCCGACGTCGTGTCGGGCGACATCTCGCCGTCGGGCAAGCTGCCGACGACGGTTCCGTTCCGGCTCGAGGACACGCCCGCGTTCACCAACTATCCGGGTGAGCGGGGACGCGTCCGCTACGGCGAGGGGATCTTTGTCGGGTATCGCTGGTACGACACGCGCCGGATCGAGCCGCGGTTCTGCTTCGGCCACGGCCTGTCGTACACGACCTTCGCGCTTGACCCGCCGACATGGGACGGCTCGCGCGTGCGCCTACGGATGATGAACACCGGCGACGTGCGGGGCGCCGAGACAGTGCAGTGCTACGTACACGATCGTGAAGCGTCGGTGGCGCGGCCGGCGCAGGAGTTGAAGGCGTTCGCCAAGGTGTGGCTGGATCCGGGCGAGTCGCGCGAAGTCGAGCTACCGCTCGACGATCGCGCGTTCGCCTTCTGGGATGTCGACGCGCGCGCGTGGACCGTCGAGCCGGGCGCCTTCGAGTTGCGAATCGGGACCTCCTCGCGGGCGATCGCCCATCGCCTCATGATCGAGCGCGCGTAGTGGCCGTTCGTCCGACACTCACCGTGGGTCTCGGCAACTTCGGCGCCACGTTCGCGCCGGGTGAGTGGGGCGGCTTCGTCGACCTCGGTCGCGCGGCCGAAGACGCCGGCATCGATCGCGTCGTCGTCGTCGACCACGTCGTGATGGGTCCTCACACCGAGAACTATATGTGGGGCAAGTTCCCGGTCCCGCCCGACGCGCCGTGGTTGGAGCCGTTGACCGTGCTCGCGTCCGTTGCCGCCGTCACGAACCGGGTGCGGCTCGCCACGGGGATTCTCATCGCCCCGCTGCGGCCCCCGGCCCTGCTCGCGAAGCAGGTCGCGACGCTCGACCAGATGTCCGGCGGCCGCGTCGATCTCGGAGTCGGCACCGGGTGGCAGCGCGAGGAGTACGACGCGCAAGGTCTCGCATTCGAGGACCGCGGCCAACTGCTCGACGACTCCCTCGCGGCATGTCGCGCGCTCTGGCGCGATACACCCGCCGCGCTCGAGACGCCGACGTTGTCGTTCCGCGACATCTATTGCATGCCGAAGCCCGTGCAGCCCGGCGGCGTTCCCGTATGGATCGCGGGCACGCTCCACCAACGCAACCTCGCTCGCGTGGTCGAGTACGGCGCGGGCTGGATCCCGATCATGGGAGAGACGGTCGAAGGCATCGCAGCGAGCGTTCAACGCATCCGGGACGCCTGCGCGGGCGCGGGCCGCGACCCCTCGACGCTTCAGGTTCAGGCGCCGCTGCGCCTGGTAATGGGCGACGGCGGACGCCCCGACCTCGACGCGAGCATGGCTTCGGTCCCCGAACTCCTCGCGGCAGGCGCGACCGACGTCATCGTGACCCTGCGCGCGTTCGCCCGAGACGCCGCGTCGTCGCCCGGGGCGATGGTGCGCATCCGCGACGCGTTCGACGCCGCGACCACTGACCTCGCCGGATAGCGTCACGCCGTGCTCACACCGTTCGACGACTACCCGGTCCACCAGACACCGCTACCGCTCGCGCACGCCGCGACCGGCGACCCGAACCACTACGACCGCTTCTGGTTCAACGGATACACCGAGGACTACTACTTCGCCGCGGGGATGGCTGTTTATCCCAACCGCGGCATCATCGATGGCGCGTTCTCGGTCGTTCACGACGGCGTGCAGCGGTCCGTCTTCGCGTCAGGGCGAATCCCGGCCGATCGCACGCAGACCCGGATCGGACCGTTGACGATCGAGATCGTCGAACCCCTGCGCGTCACTCGTGTTCGCGCCGACGCCGCCGACCTCGGGATCGATGCCGACGTGACGTTCCGGTCGCGCACGGTCGCGCTGGAAGAACCCCGCCAGACCCTCACGGCCGGGACACGCACGGTCATGGACTCGACGCGCATGACGCAATGGGGCACGTGGTCGGGGCGCATCGGTGTGCCGGGCCGCGACATCGCGCTCGACCAGGTGTACGGCACCAAGGACCGCTCGTGGGGCGTACGGCCCGTCGGCGCACCCACTCCGTCGGCGCCGGATCTCTCGCTGCCCCAGATCTTCTTCCTGTGGGCTCCGATCAACTGGACCGACCGGTGCACGCACTTTCTCTGCTTCGAGCGCGCGAATGGCGACCGGTGGGTCGGCAGCCAAGCGGCACTCGACATCATCGGCGACGGTGATCCGGTGTGGAACGCAGACGAGCGAATCCACCACCTCTTCGGCGCGACCCACACGGTGCGCTGGGCGCCCGGACTCCGCCGGTCGCAGGGCGCGACCCTGCGGCTGTTCGATTACGACCACCGCGACCAGCGAATCGAGCTCGAGCCGCTGCTGACCTTCCGCATGCGCGGCCTCGGGTACACGCATCCCGAATGGGGCCACGGCCACTGGCACGGCGAGCTCGCGGTCGGATCCGAGGAACACAAGGTCGAGGAGCTCGACAACGTCGAGCCGTGGAACATCCATATCCAGCAGGTGATGCGGGCGCGCTGCGGCGACGACGTGGGGCTCGGAGTGCTGGAACAGCTGGCGTTCGGTCCGCACGATCCGAGCGGCCTGACCGGCCTCCTCGACGGCTACGCCGGCTGATACCGAGCCAGGCGCCACCGGTGCGCCGTGCTTCAACTGGCGAAGCGCTGTCGACCCCGAGCAGTGTGGCAGTTGATGAGCGACCCGACATCCTCTGCGCCCAACATCTTGCTGGTCGTCTCCGATCAGGAGCGCCATCGCGGCTGGCTCCCGGCGAGCGTCCAACTCCCGTGGCGTGAGCGGCTACGCGCCGAGGGTCTCGAACTGACGCGGTACTACACGCACAGCTCGCCGTGCTCACCCTCGCGCGCCTCGCTGTTCACCGGCCAGTACATCGCGCAGCATGGTGTCGTCGACAACGTGATCATGCCCGAGCACAAGGAGCTCGATCCTGCAGTTCCCACGATCGGGTCGGTTCTGCGCGACGCCGGCTACCGATCGAGCTACATCGGCAAGTGGCACCTGTCGCAGTCTCCGACGCCCGACATGACCGCGTATGGCTTCGCGGATTGGGAGGGGAACGATCGCCACTTCATGGGCTGGGCCGGTACCGGCGTCCACTTCGATCCGATCATCGCGGCGAACGCGGCGGCGTGGCTCCGCGACAACGCCGCGACTTCGGCGCCGTGGTTCCTCACCGTCGCGCTCGTGAACCCGCACGACGTGATGTGGTTCCCGATCGACCAACCGGACTACGACCGGCGCCATCCCGAAGAGGTGCGGCGTGCACGCAAGGTGCTCGAGTGGGCGAAATGGAAGGACGACGACGTCCTGCCCGTGTTCGACAAGAGCTACGAAGAGGTGTGCGACACCCTTCCCGACAACTTCGGCGACGATCTGATCGGCAAGCCCGCCGCGCAACGACAGTGGCGCTGGGATCAGCAGCACGGCCTCTGGGGTTACATCGACCCGAGCGACAAGAAGTCGTGGCTGCGCCACCTCGACTACTACGTCAAGTTACAGCGTATGGCCGACGAGTCGCTGGGAACGGTGCTCGGCGCGCTCGAACAAAGCGGTGCGTACGACGACACGGTCGTCATCTTCACGTCCGATCACGGCGACATGTGCGGCTCCCACGGGCTGCGCTCGAAGGGCCCGTTCGTGTACGAGGAGATCATGCACGTCCCGTGCTACGTGAAGGTGCCGGGCGTGACGCGAGCCGGTGCGCAGTCCGACGCGCTCGCCACGCATGTCGACCTCGCGTCGACGATCTGCGCGCTGGGCGGAGTCGACCCCGCGACGCAACCGACCCTGCAGGGCGTCGACCTCGCACCGGTGCTCGCCGACCCCGCTGCGTCGGTTCGCGACCACGTGCTCTTCGCGCACGACACTGCCCACACTGACGAGATCAACCACACCCGGTACGCGATCCGCGGCTTCTTCGACGGCAGGATCAAGTACGCGCGTTACTACGGCGTCGGCGGCGGTAAGCCGGGCACCGGGCTCTGGGGCAAGGACCCGGGCCGCAAGTTGTACGACGTCGACGCCGACTTCGCCGATCAGGAACACGAGTGGTACGACCTGGACGAGGACCCGCACGAGCTCGTGAACCTCGCGCTGGACGGCGGCCGGCGGCACGACCTGCACGCCAACTTCGAACGACTCCTCCAGTACGAACGGGCCGAGTTCGGCGTGTAGCCCGCGCTAGCGCGCGATCGCTCAACTCTTGAGGATGTACTCGCTCAGCGGGTAGTTGCGCATCGTCGCGGGGTCGTACAGCAGCTTTGTGCTGTCGAGCATGACCCGGATGTTCTCGCCGAGCTCCTCGTTCGTGGTCGCGCCGAAGAAGGTGTGCAAGTTCGTGACGTGCTCGATCGTCGGCCACGACTCCTCGACGATGGCGCGATATCTCGGCGCGCCGGGCGTGAGCGCACGGACGACGGTATTGCGCACATAGCGGGCACGCGGTTGCATCGCCTCCGACATCGGCGACTGATGCGAGTACCAGTGGCCGTAGAACGTCTCGTCGTCGGTACCTGCGGGCTTGTCGAAGATCGTGAGCGTGACGATCCCGGGGGAGCGCGTGCCGTCGGGCCAGTCGCGGACCGCGGCGTGGGCATTGCCGCCGTACTCGCGGTACATCGATTCGGTGACGAGATATCCGGCGCGCCGTACGCCCGCATCGGCGAGGACTTCCTCGAACGGCGCGCGTTCGTCGTGCGCGTCGAGCCAGATCGATACACAAGCACGCACGGGGAGCTCGTCGGCGGGGACGGGCACCATCGATTGCATCTGCGCGTGCTCGTCGTCGATATCCATCTGTAATGCATGCGGATCGAGTGCGAGCAGTCGCGGTGCGAGATCCTCGAGGAACTCCTTCCGCAGTTCCGAAGGGTCGATCGAAGGGCGCTCCCACAGCAGGTATACGAGCTTCTCCATAGGCGATCGAACCTACTCCCTGCTGCGGCCGGACTCCGGCGGCCCGACCGCGTACGATCCGCGCATGCACAGCGCCAATCTCGAGCGCGCGTTCGCCAGCACTCGAGCAGTCCTCGCCGATGTCCGGCCCGACCAGTTGACGCTTTCGACGCCGTGCCAGTCGTGGCAGGTACGCGATCTGATCAATCACTTGATCGGGACGAGCTTCTGGTTCGCCGACACGATGAACTCCGGCGTCGCACCTACTCCGCCCGAGACCGACTTCACCAACGGTGCCATGGTTTCCACTTACGACGATGGCATCGCCCGATCGCTCGACGCGTTCGGGCGTCCGGGTGCCCTCGAAAAGACGGTCCAGCTCCCGTTCGGCTCGCTGCCCGCCGCGATCTACCTCCAGATTGCAACCACCGATGCGTTCACCCACGGCTGGGACCTGGCACGCGCGACGGGTATTCCTACCGACCTCGATCCCGAGCTCGCCGCGCAGCTGTTGGACGCGGCCCGTCCGTTCATACAGGCCGGCTTCCGCGGCGACGACACGAAATCTCCGTTCGGGCCCGAACAGCCGCCGCCCCCGAATGCCAGCAATGCCGATGCCCTCGCCGCTTTTCTCGGCAGGCGCGCGTAGCCGCGGTCATCCCGCGAGTTCGCGAACCTCGGCCGCCATCGGGATCTCACCTTTGGTCGCGTACGCCTCGGCGCGCTCGGGGATGCGGTCGGGCTCGTAGAGGTAGTTGGCCATCACGCCGAACGACTGCTCTCGACCTTTAGGTGTTGCATCGGCCATCCAGTCGATTCGTTCGATCGTCGCGCCATTCGACAGATGGAAATTGGCGACTGGATCGGGGGCGCGTCCGTCGCGGGTTGTCGTCAGGTAGCGGGCGCACATGGCGAGCAGTGCGGGCCGTACTGCTTCGTCCGCGTCCCATTCGGCGGCCGAGAGGCGCTCGAGCATGCGCGCGGGCTCGGCCGGGAGGAGCGCGAGCTCCCGTTCCCCGAGCCGCGCCCGGTCGCCCAGTTGCGACTCCACCCACGCACGAAAACCGGGAATCGGTGAGAGTGTGACGAAGCGCCGCAGCTGCGGCAGATCCACGCGCAGCGCCTCGACGACCTGTTTGATGAGGGCGGTCCCGAGGTTCACTCCTGCCAGGCCGGGCTGGCAGTTCGATATGGAGTAGAAGACGGCGGTGTCGGCGCGCTCGAGATCGAGCTCCGGTGCCCGCGCGTCCAGTAGCGGCGCGAGCTCGGTCGCCATGCCCGCCGTCAGCGCGATCTCGACGAAGACGAGCGGTTCGTCCGGCATCGCGGGATGGAAGAACGCGTAGCAGCGGCGGTCGCTGTCGAGGCGGTTCTTCAGGTCGTCCCACGAGCTGATGGCGTGGACGGCTTCGTAGTTGATCAACTTCTCGAGTAACGCGGCGGGCGCCTCCCACGTGATGCGGCGCAGCGCGAGCAGGCCCACATCGAAGAGCGTGGTTATGTGCGCCTTCAGCTCACGATCGAGATCCGCGAGGCCCGCGTCGGCGTCGCCGGCGCGGGGCACGTCCATGCGCAGGACGTCGGCGCGCAGATCGACGAGGAACTTGACCCCGCCCTCGAGCCCGCTGAGGAGCTGCAACAGGCGGTCCGCGGGCGGGACAAGCGCGTCGCGCAGTCGTCGCTCGGCCGCACGGCGGTCGCGACTCGCGGTCAGGTCGGCGACCGCGTCGTCCACTGCCTGCGGATCGGTCCAGAAGTCGCGCGCGAGCAGGAGATGGAAGTTGCGGCGGCCGTCGTCGGACAGCGCGACGTACGCGTCGGCGACGGCCGCGGCTTCGGCCCGCTGCGTCATGGTGTCGTGCATCCGGAGAAGGTCCGCGATCACTGCCCGCAGTCGAGCCTCGTCCCGCTCGTGCAGGTCTGGTGCGAGGTCGAGCGCGGCGCGACCCGGCGCGCCGCGCAGGCCGCGCCGGCGGAGCCGGTCGAAGAACCGGCGAGACGCCACCCGGCCTACCTCACGCGTGCCCGCCCGGGACCGAGACCGTCTCCGTGTCGCGGCCGGAGCGGAGGAGCGTTCCCGGGCGCGCCTCGGTGAATTCGCCGTGATCCACGATTTCCGTCCCGTTGACGATCACGTGATCGATTCCGTTCGCGCCGCTGTACAGACGCGGCGCGCCGGTGGGGAGGTCGAAGCGCATGCGGACTTCCTGGGAGCCGACCGTCTCGGGATCGATGACGACGACGTCGGCGTGCCAGCCCGGCTGCAGACGGCCGCGTTCGCTCAAACCGTACAGGCGCGCGGGAACGTCGGTGAGAAGATTCACCGCTTCCTCGATGGGCATGAGCCCGCGCTCGCGGACAGGGCCGCCGAGGAGGACGGTCGCGTAGTTGAAGCTGGCGAGGAAGTCGAGATGCGCGCCCGCGTCACTCGCGCCAACCACGGCGCGCCCGTCGCGCCAGACCTTCATGCGGATCTGCCAAGTCTCGTCGTCGTCGGCGCCGATGGGGAACCCGAATCCGGTCATCAGGTCGTCGGCTACCACGATGTCGCAGAGCGCGTCGAACTCGTCCACGCCGCGCTCCTTCGCGATCGCGGCGACCGATTTTCCCTCCCACTGCTTGTTCTCGGGTGCGAAGGTCTCGTTGATCACGTAGATGCTCCAGTTCGAGACCTTGAACCCCGATGTCGGCTGCAGGGCCGCCTCGCGCAGCACATTTCGCCCGTCCGGTGACGCGAGCATCGCCTTCTTCTCGTCGTGGGGGAGCGCCATCGGCTTCTCCCAACCGGGGATGGTGTCGAGGAGAAAGCCGCTGTCGAAGCAGATGCGCGGCGCGGGCGCGTCGGGCAACGTGAGCGCGAGGACCCGGCCACCGTGCTCGCTGGCGACGTCGGACGCGCCCAGCAAACGTTCGGTGACGTCGTCGCGTCCCGCGTTCACGAAAAGGACATTCCA
>DATJAA010000359.1:0-2321 GCA_035516815.1 Acidimicrobiia bacterium
CGCGGTCGCCGTGTCGTTCGTGCCCGCGTACACCAATGCGGCCTCGGGTATTCCGAGCTCGTCGGCGACGTCGTGGCGAACGCAGCCGACCGCCGCGTCGACGGGCACCAGCGGCGGCAGGCGATCCGCGTCCACACCGGACAGTGCTACGAGCGCGTCGTCGTACGCGGGCGGATCGAGCGATCGGTTGTCGCACAGCTGGAACATGTACACGCTGTGCTGTGTTGCCGTGATGCGGCCCGTCAGCCGGGCGGTGACGTAGTCCATCGCCTCGACATACGCCGCGGCGCATTCGTGCACCTCCGGCCGTTCCTCTTGGAGGAACAAGATGTGCGCCAGGGACAGGCCGCCGCCCACGGGTGGGATGCCGTGCCGTTCGACGAACGTGAAGAAGGCGTCGGGCTCGCGGGTCATGATCTCGATCGACCGTTCCGTGCCGCGCGAGTCCTGCCACATGACCATTGGCGCGATCGGGCGGGCCGCCGCGTCGATCGGCACCACTGACGAGTACTGGCTGCAGACGCCCACGGCCCGAACGTCGCGACCCGCCTCCGGGTGGCTCGAGGTGATCTCGCGCACCGCGTCAACGAGACAAGACCAGACAAGACCCGCGTCCTGCTCTGCGATCCCGTCGGTCCGCCGCATGGCGAGCGCGCGCTGCGCGCCGGCGATCAGCGCGCCGTCGCCCCCGAGGAGAGCGACCTTGACGTTGGTGGTCCCGACGTCGATTCCCAGCGCGTGCGGCATGCCCCGAATCATGCCGCCTCGCCCCGGCGAGCCGGCCGCCGCGATCGATGCAGTTGCGCCGAGGACGTAGGAATAGTTCGGCCCTCTAATGGTTCGGTATCCTGTGAAGATCGTGAACGAACCGGACCCCGATCTCCCGCGAGCCGCCCGGGCGCTGGCACTCGCCGCCCGGTCGCTCGAACGCGCGGCGTCGGTCCGCGACCTGACCCTGGCCCAATTCCGCGTGCTCGCGATGATCGCGGCAGGTGACGAGAGGTCGTCGTTACTCGCGGAACGGCTCGCGGTCGCCAAGCCGACCATTACCGCCGTCGTGGACGGACTGGTCGAGCGCGGGTTCGTGGTCCGCGAGGCCGTCGCCGGCGATCGGCGCTCGATCCGGGTGGCGCTCACCCCAACCGGCCTCGACGCGCTGCGGGCCGCCGAGGAGGAGATGAGCGAGATGCTCGGCCGCCTCTTCGAGTTCGCGAGCCGGCGCGACGAGCTGTTGCGCGCATTGCTCGACCTCGACGACGCGCTCGCGCGGCGCACGGAGGCGCGATGGCGTGACGAGCACGGTCACGAGGTAACGCGATGACGGCCGAGCGCGTGAGGAAGCAGGGCTGGATCCGTCGCCTCGTCGGATACATGAAGCCGCACAAGAAGAACGCGTACATCGCGTTCGGCGTCGCGATCGGCGGCCAGCTCATCCAGTCTCTGCTGCCGGCGGTACAGAAGGTCGTCATCGACGACGTCATCACGCATCACACGCGACCGCTCGCGCCCTGGTTGACGCTCATGATCCTCATGGGCGTGTTCACGTTCGTGTTCGCGTATCTTCGCCGGTTCCGGGGCGGACGGATCGCGCTCGACGTCCAGCACGACCTCCGCACAGCCATCTTTCGCCAGCTGCAGCGGCTCGACTTCGCGCGCCACGACGAGATGTCGACCGGCCAGCTCGTGAGCCGCGCCTCGTCCGACGTCGCGCTGATCCAAGGGTTCCTGCAGTTCCTCCCGATCGGGGTTGCGAACATACTTCTGTTCGTCGTCTCGCTGACCGTGATGTTCGTGCTCTCGGTTCCGCTGGCGCTGGTGATGCTGGCCGTCGCTCCGCTGCTGCTCGTCACCGCTATGAAGCTGCGCACGTCGGTGTTCCCCGCGAGTTGGGACGCCCAGCAGAAGGCGGGCGACGTCGCCAATGTCGTAGAGGAAGACGTCACGGGCGTACGGGTCGTGAAGGGCTTCGGCCAGGAGGCGCGCGAGCTCGACCGCCTCGCCGACCGGTCGGAGCGGATGTTTGCGTCGCGGGTGCGGCTCGTGAACATCCAGGCGCGGTTGCAGCCCGCGATGCAGACCATCCCGGCGTTCGGTCAGGTGGCGGTGCTCGCACTCGGCGGTTGGCTGGCGCTCGACCATCACATCAGCTACGGAACGTTCTTTGCGTTCGCGTCGTACATGCTGCTCATCGCGCCGCCGGTGCGGCAGCTTGCCGCGATCCTGACCGTCGGCCAGCTCGCGCGCGCGGGCGCCGAGCGCATCTACGACCTCCTCGACTCGACGCCACTCGTCCAGGACGCGCCCGACGCCACCGATCTCGT
>DATJAA010000360.1:0-6571 GCA_035516815.1 Acidimicrobiia bacterium
GCTCGACAGCTTCGGTGCCCGACGCGCTCTGGCCGTCGGCGACCAGACCTACGAGATGTACGCGCTCGATGCCGTCGCGGACGATCCGCGCGTCCTGCCGTATTCCTTGCGCATCCTGCTCGAGAATCTGTTGCGGCAAGAAGACGGCGAGAACGTGCGCGCCGACGACATCAGCGCGCTCGCCGATCGGTCTCGCGCCGCGACCGAGGCCGGTACCCGCGAGCTCCAATTCATGCCGGCGCGGGTGCTGATGCAGGACTTCACCGGCGTCCCGGCCATCGTCGATCTCGCCGCGATGCGCGACGCGATGGCCGATCTCGGCGGCGACCCGAGGCTCATCGAGCCCGGCATCCCCGTCGATCTGGTGATCGACCATTCGATCGTCGCCGATGTCGCCGGAGTGGCGGATGCCTTCGTGCGGAACGCGCAGCTCGAGTTCGCACGCAACCGCGAGCGCTACACGTTCTTGCGCTGGGCCCAGTCGGCATTCCGCACGCTGCGAGTGTTCCCGCCGAACCGGGGCATCTGCCATCAGGTGAATCTCGAATATCTCGCGCAAGTGGTGTTCCGGGGACCCGAGCGTCTCGTATATCCCGACACTCTCGTCGGCACCGACTCGCACACGCCCATGGTGAACGGGCTCGGCGTGCTGGGTTGGGGAGTGGGCGGTATCGAGGCCGAGGCCGCGATGCTCGGCCAGCCGCTCTCGATGTTGTTGCCGCGCGTCGTCGGTATCGAACTCGTCGGCGCGCTGCCGGTCGGATCAACGGCGACGGATCTCGTGCTCACGGTCGCCGAGCTGCTGCGCAGACACGGAGTCGTCGGGAAGTTCGTCGAGTTCTACGGCGACGGGGTATCGCGCGTACCTGTCGAGAACCGGGCGACGATCGGCAACATGTCACCCGAGTACGGCTCCACCTGCACGATCTTCCCGGTCGACGACGAGACGTTGCGCTACCTGCGCGCGACGGGACGAGACGACGCGCTGGTTGCGCTCGTCGAGGCGTACGCGAAGACACAAGGACTCTGGCACGACCCGGCGGCGCGGCCGGTCTATGACGAGACGATCACGTTCGATCTCTCCGCGGTCGAGCCCTCGTTGGCGGGTCCGGCCCGGCCTCAGGATCGGGTCTCGCTCCCGGGCGCGCGGGAAAGCTTCGAGAAGGCGTTGCTCGCGTTCCGCCGGGAGGAGGGCGCGGCTGCGGCTCCCGTCCCGATCGGCGCGAAGCGCGCGAAGGCCGACGAGGCCTCGATCGAGTCGTTTCCGGCGAGCGACCCGCCCGCGCCGGCGTCGAGCGCGTCGGTTCCGCCCACCGTCCCGGACGCCGGCGGAACGCAACCGTTACTGCTCGACCGGAAGCAATGCCCGGTGACGCTCGCCGACGGCCGCAACTTCGCACTCACCGATGGCGCAGTCGTGATCGCTGCGATCACATCGTGCACGAACACGTCGAATCCCTCGGTGATGATCGCCGCCGGACTGCTCGCGCAGAACGCGGTCACGCGCGGCCTGACCGTCCCGCCATGGGTGAAGACATCGCTCGCGCCCGGCTCGCTGGTCGTCACCGACTACCTCGAGCGCGCCGCGTTGATGCAACCGTTGCACGCCCTCGGATTCGACATCGTGGGCTACGGATGCACGACCTGCATCGGTAACTCCGGTCCGCTCGCGCCGGAGATCTCCGAAGCGGTCGATCAGGGTGATCTCTCGGTGGCGTCGGTGCTCTCCGGGAACCGAAACTTCGAAGGCCGCATCCACCCCGACTGCCGGATGAACTATCTCGCGTCGCCGCCGCTCGTCGTTGCGTATGCGCTCGCCGGTTCGATGGATGTCGACCTGACAAGCGACCCGCTCGGTCACGATGCCACCGGTTCGCCCGTCTTTCTGCGCGATCTCTGGCCGACGGAGACGCAGGTCTCCGAGGTCGTCGCATCTGTGCTCGATCGCGACATGTTCGTCGAGAGCTACGCGACGGTCCTCGACGGTGACGAGAACTGGCGTGCGCTGCCCGCGCCGACCGGCGACCGGTACGAGTGGGATTCCGCGTCGACGTACATCCGCCGCCCGACGTTCCTGGAAGGCATCGCTGCACAGGCGCCCGTGCTGCACGAGATCGAGAACGCGCGCGTGCTCGCGCGGTTGGGCGACAGCGTGACGACCGATCACATATCGCCGGCGGGCGTGATCCGGCGCGACAGCCCCGCGGGGAAGTGGCTGCTCGAGCACGGCGTCGAGCCGGTCGACTTCAACTCGTACGGATCGCGGCGCGGGAATCACGAAGTGATGGTGCGGGGCACGTTCGCGAACATCAGACTGCGCAACCAGCTCGCACCGGGTACTGAGGGCGGGGTAACGGTGCACCTCCCCGACGGTGCCGCCGCGACGATCTACGACGCCGCGATGCAATACGGGGCCGACGGCGTCCCGCTCGTCGTCCTCGCGGGCAAGGAGTACGGCTCGGGTTCTTCGCGGGACTGGGCGGCGAAGGGCTCGCAGCTCTTGGGTATCCGGGCCGTGCTGGTCGAGAGCTTCGAGCGCATCCACCGTTCGAACCTCGTCGGCATGGGAGTGCTTCCGCTCGAGTTCGTCGACGGCGCGTCGGTGGCCTCGCTCGGCCTCACCGGACAGGAGAAGTACCGCATCGCCGGCCTCGAGGCGCTCTCCGACCCCGGGCCACTCCCGCGTGAGGTGGTCGTCGCGGCGGATGCCACCGAATTCCGGATGCGTGCGCGTATCGATACGCCGTTCGAGCTCGCCGTCTTCCTCGAGGGCGGCATCCTCCCGTATACGTTGCGCCGGTTGGCGCGGGCGAGCCGATAGCCGAGCCTCGCCGCTCGATCCCGTCGCAGCTCAGCGGGGGAGCTCGACGGCTACCGCCGCGTTGCCGGACACCGACCGGTAGGCGGCGTCGACGAGCGCGTGCGCGGCGAGCGCGTCGGAGAACGCGGGGGAGGCGGCTTCCTCGGCCCGAACCGAGCGCACGAACGCTCGCGCCGCGGGGTAGAGATACACGAAGAAGTCGCGGCGGTTGATGCCCTCGGCGTCGAAGTGACGGTCGCGGAGGGCGCCGACGTCGAGCCGTTCGGGCTCTTGGTCGGGTCGCTGCACGAGGAACCCGTCCTCGCGGGCACCCACGAGAAAGTCGGTGGTCACCTCGACGGCACCGCGTTCGAAGAACACCTCGAGCCGGCGTTCCTCGCGGCCGCGGACGCCGTTGAAGATCGATATGAGGGTTCCGACCACACCCGAGCTGTGCTCGATGGTGCATACGGCGGTGTCCTCGACGTCGTACGCGAAGACGTTGCGGGTACGCGCGTACACACTCGCAGCCGGTCCGAAGAGCCAGGTGAGGATGTCGGCGCTGTGGATCGAGTGTTCGAGCAGTGCACCGCCGCCGGCCTGTGCTCGCTGTGAGCGCCATGAGCTGTGTCCCGGGACGATGTCGCCCGTGGGCCAGTACTGGTCGTCGCGCAAGGTGTAGCCCATCGGCGCGCCCAGCTCTCCGGTCGTGACGAGGCGGACGAGCTCGTGGATCAACGGATGGAACCGCGAGTGGAACCCGACCTGCGCGGTCAGGCCCGAGCGCTCGACGAGTGTGCACATCTCCTGCACGACGGAAAATTGCGTCGCGAGCGGCTTCTCGCACAACAGTGGCTTGCCGGCCGCGACGACGGCGGCGACGAGGTCTCGGTGCGTCGTCGTGGGCGTGACGATGACGACGGCGTCGACGTCGGGATCATCGATGACGGCCTGTGCATCCGGCGCGACCCGCTCGAACGGGCAAATGCGGCGCGCGGATTCGACGGCGTCCGCCGAGAAGTCGGTGACGGCGACCGGCCGTGTTTCGCCGTCCTCGGTCAGCAGTCGTAGCGCGTACGCGTGACCTTGACCGATCATTCCGGCGCCGATCAAGCCGATCCCGACCGGCGCGTTCATTCGCGCTCGGCCGCACTCATGGCCGGCTGCTTCACGCCATCGGGAGGCTCGATGACGTCAGCGAGGTGCGCGTCGATGTCGACCACCAAGAATACGAACGCTGGTGCGAACAAAGCCGCGCCTATCACGTCGGCGGGATAGTGGAGCCCCTCGTGCATCACAGAGCACGCGACGATGAACGGGACGATCGCGAGAATCGGAGCGAGCACCGCACGCCGCCCGAGCAACAGCCACACGAACATAGCGAGCGCGGCCGCGGCCGTGACGTGGGCCGACGGGAACAGGTTGCCACCGACGCGGATGATGTGCGTCCGGTACAAACCCACGTCGTGCCGGCGCGTCCGGTCGACCAGCGGTTTGAACACCACTTCAGTTGCGATCACTGCCCCGAAGCACCCGACTGCACCGGCGATTGCCATGCGACGGCGTCCGAACACGAATGCGAGAGATCCGAGCGCGAGGGTCATGACCGCGAACGGGAGCGGTTGGAACGTCGAGATCCACAGGTCGCGGAAGGGAACGGGGATGCGGTTCGATGCCGTCAGGAGCGGGCGTTCCCAACCGGTCAAGTGGGTCGAGTGCCACATGAGGGCGGTGAGGGCGGCAAAGCACGCGAGGGACGCGAGCGCGATCGAGCGCGACCGGCCTGAGGACGCGGTGCGAGCAGGATCCACGCCTCCAGTATCGCCGGGAACGCCCCATCGGCGAGGAACCGGCTTGCGCAGCCGCGGCCCCGAACCTCCGAGGCGACGGTCGGGTGACGGCCCCCGACGGGTGGAGTGGCAAAGAGGCCGTCACCAGCGACCGATTGCTCGGCCTTGAGTGTGCGCTCCGGGGCCTGTGTGCAAAAAGTGGACAACGCTGTGTCTTTGTGGTGGATAACGGTGGTGTTTATCCGCAGACAACTGTGACCTGGACTCGGACGCGTTCAGTCCCCAGAATCGCTTGAACATTTTGTCCGTCGAGTTGCGCGCAGAATCGCGATTGTTTCGCGAAGACCGGATCATCGACCCCGGCCCTTGACGTTGTGTGGTCGTCGCTGCCACGCTTAGTGCCCAGGGTTGGCGACGGGGGGGCAGGGATGCGTTGGCTCATGGCCTGGTGCGTGCCGGATCACGCGTTACGGGTGGGCATCGGCGACTGACCATCTACGCGGTCGCGCGGAAGGTGATGTGCTCCGCTTGCGATTGCGCCCGGGTTTCGAGTGGACGGAGGAAACCTTGGGCGCTCCCCGGCGCCACCCCAAGGCTTCGGCCGGGCCGCGGTCCCGGGGTAGCTCGTCGCGGCAGGCCGTCTCCGGCGCCCTTTGTTGCCCGCTCGCCGGATCAGTCCTTGCGGCGATCGGCGACTATCACGGCAAGGTCGCGGTTCTGCCAGCGGAGTTGCGCGTCGAAGCCGGAGTCGCGGAGCCACTGCAACTGTTCGTCGGCTCGGCTCGGCTGGTCGTAGCCGTCGTCGAGCGGAGTGATGGCATCGGCGGGGTCGTCGGGTACGACGACGTCGGCGAGCACGAAGCGGCCGCCGCCGGTCAGCCGATGATCGACGCGCCGGAAGAGGTCGGCCTTCTCGTCTGCGTCGAGGTGATGAATCGCGAGGGCGGAGACGACGAGATCAAAGGGACCTTCCGGGAGCTCGTCCTGTAGACGCGCGACCCGAAGGTCGGCGCGAGGGATCAGTTCGTGCGCGACCGCGAGCATGGCTTCGCTCTCGTCGACGCCGGTGAGCCGCGCCGCGGGAAGCCGGCTCTGCACGCGGTGCATCGTCTCACCCGTGCCGGTCCCGAGATCCAGGACCGTGCGGGCATCCACCTCTCCGGCCGCATCGGCGACGATCGACTGCAGCAGCTCGTAGTCGGGGACTTCGGCGCGAACCATGTCGAGGTAGGTCGCGGGATCGAAATGGAATTGGTCGGCCATGCGCACCTCGACCGCCGACGATACCGGGCGGGTGAGCGTCGACCGTCGGCGCGCGGCAATCCGCCGTGGATGTTCAGTTCGGCGGCGTGGGTGGCGGCGTCCGCCGGTCGGGATCGATCGCACTCATGATGCCGACCGAGTTGCCGTCGGGATCTGCGACAACGGCATAGCGCGCTCCCCAGAACGCGTCGTACGGCGGCTGCTGCCCGACGTGGCCGGCGGCCGCGAGGTCGTTGTAGATCCTGTCGACCGTTTCGCGAGATGCGACGCGGAAACCGATGACCGCGCCGGTTTGCCCCGATGGCCACCCTTGATTCCACTGCGAGGCGAACTCGGTGCTGTCGAGGTCGAAGTCGAGCCCGGCGGGCGTTTGCACGCTGCGATGGTGATGATCCCACGGCGGAACCGTCGGCGCGACCTTGGTTCCGAGCCGTGCGTAGAAGTCGATCATGGCGTCCATCTCGCGCACGACAAGGTTGATCTGATCGAGAATCGGATCGTCGGCCATTGCCCCTCCTCGAGTGCACGCCGTTGTGTCGGGCGCGGGCAACGCTTCTGACTCACGCGTTCCCGTCGAGCTGACTTGCGCCCTCGGCATGATTCGAACATGCGACACACGGTTTAGGAAACCGATGCTCTATCCCCTGAGCAACGAGGGCGGGGGTTGCAGAAAACGTGGTCGAGAACCTGCTCTGCAACGGGCTCGAGGATAGATCCT
>DATJAA010000361.1:0-3993 GCA_035516815.1 Acidimicrobiia bacterium
CATCGACACTCCCGGCCACGAGGCGTTCACCGCGATGCGGTCGCGGGGCGCACAGATCACCGACATCGCGATCCTCGTGGTCGCAGCCGACGACGGAGTCATGCCGCAGACCGTCGAGGCGATCAACCACGCGCGGGCCGCCGAGGTCCCGATCGTGGTCGCGGTGACGAAGGCAGACCGGGAGGACGCCGACCCCACCCGCGTGCGCCAGCAGCTCACCGAGCACGAGCTCGTGCCGGAGGAATGGGGCGGCGACACGATCGTGCTCGACGTTGCCGCACCTGTCGGGCAGGGGATCGACGAGTTGCTCGACGCGCTCCTCCTCGTCGCCGACGCGCAGATCGCCGAAGACCTCGTTGCGAACCCCAAACGCCCCGCCAAGGCATACGTGCTCGAGTCGTACCTCGATCAGGGTCGCGGGCCGGTCGTCACCGCGCTCGTGGAGGAGGGCACGCTCGGCGTGGGCGACCAGATCGTGGCCGGGCCCGCGTGGGGACGCGTTCGCGCGATGTTCGACGAACACGGGCAGCAGGTGAACGAGGCGGGTCCATCGGTTCCGGTCGAGGTGCTCGGTCTCGACGACGTGCCGCTCGCCGGCGACGAGCTGCGCGTCGCGCCGTCCGACAAGGTGGCCCGCACGGTGGCCGAGGCGCGCGCTCATCGGCGCAAGGTGGCCGCCCAGCGGAACCCGATGATGCTCGGTGGCGGGGCGCGGCTCGAGGACATCTTCGCGATGGTGCAGCGCGGCGAGGTTGCGACGTTGAACCTCATCGTGAAGGCCGACGTGCACGGATCACTCGAAGCGCTGACCGACGCGCTGAAGAAGCTCGATCAGGAACACGACGAGGTTCGCCTCTCGTTCGTCCACCGCGGCGTGGGCGGTATCACCGAATCCGACCTGAACCTGGCGGCGGTCTCGAATGCGACCGTGATCGGCTTCAACGTGCGCCCCGATCGAAAGGCGCGAGAGGTCGCCGAGCGCGAAGGCGTCGAGATACGGCTCTACGAGGTCATCTACGCCGTGCTCTCCGACGTGAGCAATGCGCTGGTCGGCATGCTCAAGCCCGAGTACGAAGAGGTCGTCACCGGCGAGGCCGAGGTACGCGAGGTCTTCTCCGTTCCGCGCGTCGGCAAGGTCGCCGGTTGTTACGTCACGAGCGGCGTGATCACGCGGGGATCGAAGGTGCGCTTCCTGCGCGATGGCACCGTCATCTGGAAGGGGCAGATCGCCACGCTGCGCCGGTTCAAGGACGACGTGCGCGAGGTGAGGGACGGCTTCGAGTGCGGTATCGGGCTCGAGAACTATCAGGACCTCAAGCAGGGCGACGTGATCGAGACGTTCGAGGAGCGCGAGATCGCCCGGGTCTGATCGGTTCGGGCCGCGGGACACACCCCGGTCGCGGGCGATGAGAGGTGATGCAGGTGGGGCTCGTGTTGAAACCGCGCGGCTTCGAGGACTCCCGGTCCCGTCAATCGAGCGGCCACCGCGAGTGGCGCGACAATGGCGCCGTGCACGCCGCGGCCGTTTGTTTCGATCTCCACATACCCGAGAGTCGATCACTCAAAGTGAAGCGCGCCGCGATCCGCCCGATCGTCGACGGTCTCCGTCACCGTTTCCACGTCTCGGTGGCGGAGGTCGACCATCAGGACCAATGGCAGCGGGCGGCGATCGCGGTCGCGGTCGTCGCGCCGACCCACGGGCGGCTGCGTGAGGTGATCGCCGCGGTCGAGCGCTTCGTCGCCACGGCTCCCTACGTCGAGCTGCTCGACGTCGACACCGCGTGGCTCGAGAGCGAACGAGCGTGATGCTGTGACCTCGGCCCGGCGCTACCCGCGAACCGCGCGGGTGAACGAAGTGATGCTCGAAGTCCTCGCGGACGAGCTCGAGCGGATGAACGACCCGCGGCTCGAGCTGGTCACGCTCACCGGCGTCGACGTCAGCCGCGACCTCGCGCACGCGCGCGTCTACTACTCGACGATGACCGCGACCGCGATCGACGATCGCGCCTCGCGTCCCGACCAGGTCGCGACCGCGTTGCAAGCCGCGGGTTCGCACCTGCGCGGCGTCGTCGGGCGCCAGATGCGCATCCGCCAGGTCCCGCGACTCGAGTTCGCGCTCGATCCGGGGATCGTGAGCGGTCAGCGCATCGAAGACATTCTGCGCGAGATCCACCACCGGGAGGCGTCGGGCGACGAACATGGGGCCGCGGGCGACGAGGAGGACTCGTGAACGACGATCTTCCGGTCGACGAAGCACTGGCACACGCCGCGGTGGCGATCCGTTCCGCGCCCGACGTCGGACTCGCGTGTCACGTCAGCCCGGACGGGGACGCGCTCGGTTCGATGCTGGCGTTGCACCATTCGTTGCGCGCGGCCGGCATCCCGAGTGTTGCATCCTTCTCCGAGCCGTTCGTCGTCGCGCCGCACTACCGCCAGCTGCCCGGCCTCGATCTCCTCACCCCGCCCGACCGATTCCCACGCGAGCCCCGCGTGATGGTGACCTTCGACTCCGGCTCCCTGGCCCGGTTGGGCGACCTCGAGCCTCCCGCCAAGGCCGCGGGCGAGCTCATCGTCATCGACCACCACGTGTCGAACCAGCGCTACGGAAGCATCAACGTCATCGATCCCGACGCCGCGGCGAGCGGTGTCCTCGTTCGCCGGCTGATCGCTGCGCTCGACCTCCCGATGACCCGCGACGCGGCCGTGTGCCTCTACGCCGCGCTGGTGTGCGACACGGGTCGCTTCCAGTACCAGTCGACGACGCCAGCCGTCTTCGAGCTCGCACGGGAGCTCGCGTGCTTCGACCTGCCGATTCCCCAGCTCTCGCGGACGCTCTTCGAAGAGCACCGGTTCGCGTACCTGCAGCTGCTCGCAGACGCGCTGCAGCGCGCCGTGCTCGTGCCCGAGAAGCAGTTCGTCTGGACGCAGGTCAGCCAAGCGGATCTCGAGCTGCACGGGGTGACGTTCGAGGAGATCGAGGGCCTCATCGACGTGTTGCGTCGCACGCGCGAGGCCGAGGTCGCGTGCGTCTTGAAGCAGGGACCCGATTCCACATGGCGCGTGAGCCTGCGTTCTCTCGGCAGTGTCGACGTGCGGCTCATCGCGGAACGCCAAGGCGGCGGCGGTCACCGGTTCGCGGCCGGCTTCACGAGCGACGAGGCCGCGGATGCGGTCGTGTCGCACATCTTGAACGCGCTCTGATGGGCGGGCGCCGGCATCGTGCGTGACGGATTGGTCGTCGTCGACAAGCCGGCCGGGTGGACCAGTCATGACGTCGTCGCCAAGCTGCGGGGCGTCTACGGCCAAAAGCGTGTCGGGCACGCGGGGACGCTCGATCCCGACGCGACGGGTGTGCTTCTCGTCGGCCTCGGCCGGGTGACGCGTCTTCTGCGGTTCTTGCAGGAGGCCGGCAAGGAGTACCGCGGCCGGGTGGTATTCGGAGTCGCGACCGACACCCTTGATGGTTCGGGGGCAGTGCTGGAGCGCACCGAGATGCGGTTCAGCCGGGAGCAGCTCGATACGGTTGCGGGGGCGTTCGTCGGCGACCTCGAGCAGGTGCCGCCGATGGTGTCTGCGCTCAAGGTCGGCGGGAGGCGTCTCTACGACCTCGCGCGCGAAGGTGTTGAGGTGGAACGCGCGGCCCGGACGGTGCACGTCGATCACTTGGTCGTCGAAGACTTCGACCCCGCCGACTATCCGGAGGCGACGATCCGCGTCGCGTGCTCGAGCGGTACCTACATCCGCACCCTCGCTGCCGACATCGGTGCGGCGCTCGGCGGGTGCGCACACCTCGCGTCGCTACGCCGGCTACGGGTCGGCGATTTCACCCTCGACGATGCCGCCACGCTCGACGAGATCACGGCCGATCCCGACGCGATGATTCGCGCGCCGTCGGAGGCGACGCGGGGGATGGAAGCGGTGGCCGTCGATCCGGAACGGGCGCGAGCGGTGGCACACGGCGCGATCTTCGCGGCGCCCGCGTTGCTCGGCGAC
>DATJAA010000362.1:0-4823 GCA_035516815.1 Acidimicrobiia bacterium
TGCTCGCCTCGAGCATGCGATCGCGGCGCTCGCCCGGGCTTATGTGCTGCGCGCGCTCGGCGACGCCGAAGCCGACGCGGCGCACGACGACGCCGAGCGCCAGCTCGATTCACTACACATCACCGGAGAGGGCTGGCGCCGCGTGTTCGACCTCGCGCTCGACGGCGTGCCGGAACGCGCGTAGCGCCGCTCCTCACGCGGTCGGCTCGAGCAGTACCAGCGGGATCTCCCGATCAGTCTTCGCCTGGTAGCCCGCGTAGTTCTTGTGATCGGCGACGACGAGGGGCCACAACCGGGCGCGCTCTTCGGGACTGGCGACCCGAGCCGTCATCGGTCGCTTCGGCGCGCCCTTGAACGCGACCTCGACCGCCGGATTGTCGCGCAGGTTGAGGAACCACGCCGGGTGTGCGTCGTCGCCGCCACGTGACGCGACGACAACGATCGCGTCGCCGTCCTGCACCGGAGACGTCAGCATCACCGACCGGCGCTGCCCGGTCTTGCGTCCGATGGTCGTGAGTTCGAGCACCGGCATGTTCGACACCTGCCAGCCGAGGCGGCCGCCACTGACCTTCAGCAGAACGCGATGGACGCCGTTCATCGTCTTCAGGGTGAGATCGTTCGGCATGCGCTCGAACCTAGACGAGTCGCACGCCGGGGGCGAACGGAGCGGCGCGCAGGCGGTCGAGCACCTCGTCGCACGCGCGCCCGTCGGAGAAGGTCGCTGCATCCGCGGGGACCCGGCCCGACGTGACCGCGTCGCGAATCACTTCCGCGTACCTCCGCATCGGCGCCAGGTGCGCGTCGCCGTCGGTGCTCTCTGCGATGTCGATGCGTGCCCGCGAGTGGTCGGCGCGGCGGAGCGTGAGCTGCGCCTCCCCGACCAGCTCGGCGACCGCGTCCGTTCCGAGCACGGTGAACCGCGGCGCGAGGTTCGCGACAGATGCGAAACCACTGTCGATCGCGACCGTTACGCCGTTCGAGAGCACGAGCGCGGCGCTGAAGCCGTCCTCGGCCGTGCACCGGTGAAGGGCGCCGGCCGCGTCCGGTCGCTCTCGGACGTCGATTCGCAGGAGCGCCCGGACCTCGGCGACCTCCGCGCCGAACAACCAGCGCAGCGTGTCGACGGCGTGCGATCCCCAGGCGCCGACCCAGCCACCACCCAGCTCCCGGTCGAACAACCAGCCCCACGGGCGCAGTGGGATCCGCGTCCCCGCCGAGAGCCGCGTGATCTGGACGTGCTGGACGGTTCCGAGTTCGCCGCCGGCGATCAGGTCGCGCAGCGCCGAGCGGTCGGCCGCATAGCGGAACTCGAAGTTGCAGAGCGCGATCACACCGGCGTCTCGCGCTTCGGCCTCCAGCGCGCGCGCCTCGTCGGCATCCAGCGCGAAGGGCTTGTCGCACAACACGGCCTTACCGGCGCGCAGCGCCAGCCGGACGTGTTGCGCGTGCAGGAACGGCGGCGAGTGTACGGACACCAGATCGACGTCCGGCCGGTTCGTCGCGGCCTCTATCGCGCTTTCGTCGCGCGCCGACACGCAGTCGACGACCACGCAATCCTCCGTCGCCGCGAACACGGGCGCGACGACGCGCTCGCCGAAACCACGACCGACGACGGCGACCCTCATTCGCCCAGCACCTCGGGCGCGTCGCCGCGCACGGGCAGGTGGAACCGGCGCAGCCCCGCGTGGGTCGCCGGTCCGATCGTGAGCGCGAGCAGCACCGTACCCACGCCGACGTGACCGCCGAGCGCGTACCCGACCACCAGAACGCTGCATTCGAGACCCGTGCGCACGATCCAGATGCGGTGCCCGCGCGCGGCGATCGCCGTCATCAAACCGTCGCGCGGGCCGGGCCCGAGCGCGGAGCCGATGTAGAGGCCGCCCCCGACCCCGAACATCACGACCGAGCCGAAGAGCATGGGAACGCGCACTGCGAGCGCGTGCTGTTCGGGAATCAGGTAGAGGCCGAGGTCGGCGATGAAGCCCACCGACAGTGTGTTCACGACCGTCCCGAGCCCGAGGTGTTGGTGCAACGGGATCCACGCCACCAGCACGACGAGACCGGTGAGCACGACGACGAGACCGAACGAGATCCCCGTCGCGCGGGCAACGCCCTGGTGGAAGACGTCCCACGGCGCCACGCCGAGGTCGGCTCGCACCGACACCGCGATCGCGAACCCGATCGCGAACAAGCCGGCCACGAGCGGCGGGACGCGGCGGCACAGCTCCCGCGCGGTCGGGAAGGAGAGCACTTGCGCGTAGCGGCCGTCGTCCGGCGCGGCGCGGGTCACGATTCGAGTCGGGCCGACGATTCCGCGTCGAGAAACAGCGTCGCGTTCGCGTGCCGCCGCAGGATCGACGCCGGGCACGCGACGGAGACGGGTCCGTACAGCGCGGTGTGCACGGGCGCGGCCTTGCGTGCCTCGGGAACGATCACGAGCACGCGGCCCGCGCGCAGCAGGGCGGGTATGGTCACCGTGATCGCGTGCGTCGGTACGTCGTCGATCGTCGCGAAATGCCCCTCACCGACCTGCTGGTGCCGGGATTCAGGTTCGAGGGCGACGACCTTCACGTCACGCGGATCGTCGAAGTCGGCGACCGGTGGGTCGTTGAACGCGAGATGACCGTTCTCCCCGATCCCCGCGCAACAGAGGTCGAGCGGATGCGCACGCAACGCCGCCTCGTAGCGCTCGGCCTCACGCTCCGGATCGCCGGTGTCGCCCGAGAGATAGTCGAACTCCCCCACCGGCAAGAGGGCCGCAACCCGTTCGCGCATGTAGCGCTGGAAGCTCGCCGGGTGTTCCGGCCCCAGGCCGACGTATTCGTCCATGTGGAAGGCTCGAACCCGGGTCCAGTCGAGGTCGCGGATCTTCACGAGCTCCGCCAGGAACTCGAGTTGCGAGTTGCCGGTGGCCAGCATCACGTTGGCTGCACCGCGCGACTCGATCGCGGTGCGCACGGCGTCCGCCGCGCACGACGCTGCACTCATCGCCATCTCCGCGACGGTGTCGGCGACCTTGACGGTCAACGCGCCGAACTGCCGCTCGTCGATCACGCGAACTGCGGCAGCCACCGCGCGGTCGCCGACAGCATCTCGTCGGTCATCTGCTCGACATGATCGAAGTCGATGCGGCCCGCCAGCGGATCGAGGAGCATCGCCTCCACGACTTGGTCGCGGTTTCCCGACAGCGCCGCTCGCACGGTGGCTTCCTGCGACGCGGACACGCGCCGCAGCCACTCGGCGAGCACATTGGGGAGTCGTGCCTGGTCGCGCGGCCGCAGGCCCCGCCCGTCGGCGACGCACATTGCTTCGACGACGACATCGGGAGGGAGATCGGGTGCTTGACCCGAGTTCGGGAGGTTCAGCGGGAAGGCGTGGGGTCGATCCCGCAGAAAGGCGTCGATCATCGGCGCCACCATCTCTCCGGACGGCATCGTCGAAACCTCGTTCGAGGCGCGCATCTCCGCGAGCATGCCCCGGTGGCCGGCGGCGTCGCGCTCGCGATCGGCGATAGTGGTGAGCGCTACTCCCCAGCGCTTGCCCCAGCCCGACTCCTCGGTGAGGAAACCGGGAAAGAACTCCACGAGATGGCGATCACCCGCACCGGGGAGCACGCCGTAGCGCTCGAACAGCGCGAGCTTGACCTTGTGGTGTTCGAGGATCTCACGCTTGGACACCCCGCCCGCGAGGGCCGCGGCCTCTCCGAACCCGGCCGGGAGCTTGACGGGCTCGTTGCCCAGGCCGTCGGGGTCGGCGAGGAGGGCGCGCAGCCGATCGAAGCCGTCGTCGCCGTCGACGCGCAACGACGTGAAGATCGGGAGGTGATTGACACCCACCAGCTCGAACTCGAGGTCGAGAAAGCTCGAGTCGAGCAACAACGACAACGCGAACTGTGCGCCCGCGATCTCGTGACACAGACCCACCGTTCGGATGCTCGTCTCGTGCGTCATCGCCCGGCACAGCGTGGTCATCGGATTCGTGATGTTGAGCATCCACGCGTGCGGGCAGATCTCTTCCATGTCGCGCGCGATACCTACGAGCACCGGGATGTTGCGCAGGGCCCGCATGATCCCACCCGGTCCGACGGAGTCGCCGACCGACTGCTTGATGCCGTGACGCTCCGGGATCTCGAGGTCGTGGCGCATGCTCGCGAATCCGCCCGTCGAGATCGTGACGACGACGTAGTCGGCACCCTCCAGCGCCGCCCGCTGGTCGGTGGTGGTTGACACGGTCATGCCGAGTCCCTTCAGGCCCACGACGTGGCGTACGAAGTCGGCCATCGGCTCGAGCGGGTCGGGATCGATGTCCTGCAGGACGATCTCCGCCTCGGCGAGCGACCCGGTGTTGACGAGGTCGACGAGCAGCTTGGGAACCCACTGGTAGCTGCCGCCACCGACGATGACGATGCGCGGTGCCATGGCGCGGGATCTTACGCGTCGAACTGCGGCAGCCATCGTGCCGTCGCCGCGAGCATCTCGTCGGTCATCTCGATGATCTTCTCGTAGGGCAGCTGCGCGGCGATCGGATCCGCAAGCATCGCTTCGAGCACGAGCTCGCGGTCACCCGACAAGGCCGCCTCGACGGTCCACTCCTGCACGACGTTGATGCGCCGCAGGAACTCGCCCATGATCCCGGGCACCGTCGTCTTGTCGCGTCCGTGCACACCGGAGTCGTCGGCCACGCCCATGATCTCGACGACCGCGCCTGCATCGAGGTTCGTGACGTTGCCCTCGTTCGGGAGGTTCACCGGAAGGCGCTGCGGACGGCCGGAGACCATGCCGTCGAGCAGCTGCGCGACGAGCTCGCCCGACGGGATGCGCGTG
>DATJAA010000363.1:0-2028 GCA_035516815.1 Acidimicrobiia bacterium
GCGCCTCTTCGAGCTGTGCGGCCATCGTGTTCAGCGCGTGCGCGAGGGACGCGAGCTCGTCGTCTGTGGTGGGCGGCACGTCGACGCGCGCCGAAAGATCGCCGGTCGCGAGCTGTGAGGCGGCGTGTTCGATCGAACGGATCGGCCGGGTGAGCCGGCGCGCGAGCCAGATCGACAGGAGCGCGACGATCACCAGCACGGCCAGACCCGCGAGTGCCATGAGGGGGAGCGCGTCGCGCAGCACCGTCATGTCGACGGTCTCCGTCGCGACCACCACCAGTGTGCGCCGGGCGATCTGCGTCTGGGTCGGGATGGCGAGGTACACCGTGTTGCCACGGCGGCCGCTGACCTGCCGGCCCGCGAGCAGCGCGGCCGTGTCGATGTCGGACGGTCGCAGCGAGGCGGGCAACTGGTAGTTCGGTAGGTCGACGACCGCGCCGGCCGGAGTGACGAGCACGGCTTGCATGTCGGCGGCCTTGAGCCCGATGCGGAAGCGTTGTGCCGGGCGGGTCGCGAAGCTGTTGGACTGTACGAGCGCGGCGAGGTCGGCAGAACGGGCCCGCATGTCCGACAGCGCGTGCTGCTGGAGTGAGCGCCGCACGAGCACGAACGTGGCGAGTCCGGAGAGGAGCAGGACCGTGAGCGCGACGCTCGTGAACGCGACGACAAGACGCGTCCGCAGGGAGATGCGTGACCGCCTCACGCCCCCGTCCCCGTGCTCACGACGGTGACGCGGGATCGAGGCGGTAGCCGACGCCGCGGACGGTGTCGATTCGGACCCCGCGCCCGAGCTTCTTGCGCACCTGCGCGATGTGGACGTCGACCGTGCGCGCGTCGCCGAACCAGTCGTATCCCCACACGCCGTCGAGGATCTGCTGGCGCGACATCGCCAGCCCCGGCCGTTCCGCGAGGAACTTCAAGAGGTCGAACTCCTTGCCGGTGAACGCGACCGGCTGTTCGTCGACCCGCACTTCGCGCCGGCCGACGTCGATTGTCACGCCCCCGACCTGCAGCAGCTCGGCCGGCGCGGCCCCGCCTTCCGAGCGGCGGAGCACCGCCTTCACCCGCGCCACGAGCTCGGGCGGCGAGAACGGCTTGACGACATAGTCGTCGGCCCCGAGCTCGAGCCCGAGCACGCGATCGATCTCCGTGTCACGCGCGGTCAGGAAGATGACCGGGATGGCCGACGTTTGGCGCAGCCGCCGGCACACCTCGAGCCCGTCGATGTCCGGGAGGCCGACGTCGAGGATCACCAAGCGCGGTCTGTGGGTCGTGACCGAGCCGGCGACCTCCTCGCCCCCGGACGCCTTCACGACCCGGAATCCCTCGCGCCGAAGGTAGAGCTCCACGAGGTCTGCGATGTTGGGCTCGTCGTCGACGACGAGGATCGTGCCGCGCTCCATGTCTTCTCCATCGTCGCATCCGTCGTCGGGGCGAAGTGTGAAGGACGCGTAAGCGATTTGTCAGGGCCGGGCGAGCGACCTGCTACGGCAGTCGGTTCGCCCGGGCGACGCCCCCCAGCCACGCAGCCGACGGCTTCGGGGTCCGTACGAACGTGTCGCGGGCGACCGAGACGAGGCCGAACCTCGGCCCGTACCCGAGCACCCATTCGAAGTTGTCGAGGAGCGACCAGTAGAAGTACCCGCGGACGTCGATCCCGTCGGCGAGGCAGCGTCCGACTCCCTCGAGCGCATCCGTCACGTACGCGATGCGGCGCGAGTCGTCGTCGTGGCCGAGGCCGTTCTCGGTCACATAGAGGGGCGTGCGCGCGGTCTCGGCTGCGAATCGCACCGCGACCTCCAGCGCGTCGGGCCAGTACTCGTAGCCCATCGAGGAGACGATCTCGACGCCGGGCTCGGGGCCGAGTTGGCGCCCGCGCTCGTCGAGACGGGTCCGTGAATAAGCCTGCACGCCGACGAAGTCGTCGCCGGCGGCAGCTTCGAGGAACTGTCCCTCGTGTGAATGGCGGGCGCGGGCGAGCATCTCTTCTGCTCCCTCGGGTCCCCACCAGTCGCCCATCGCCACGCA
>DATJAA010000364.1:0-11538 GCA_035516815.1 Acidimicrobiia bacterium
GAGCCGTCTTCGGCCCGATTCACGACCATAAGGACAGACCAGGCATCGTCTACGTCCTGCAAGGAACGATCACTGACCACCGAGACGGCGCTGCGATGGACTATGGACCTGGACTGGGCTGGCCCGAGGATCGAAACACCAAACACTGGCTTGAGAACAGAGGAACGGTTCCAGCGGTGGAGATCTCGGTCGACATCGTCCGGTCCGAATAGCCCGCGACCGGCCCGACCCTCGGCCGAGGCTGGCGCGACCATCGACGAGTAGTGCGCGCCAGATCTGCGATCGGGATCGCTCATGGACTGGCCGTCACGATGCTGTCGTCGCGTACACGACCGGAACCGGCGCCGAGTCATCCCAACTCACGCCGACACGTCGGAACGGACCGGAAGCGCGGTAGTCCGTGCTGTGGACGGGCCGCCACTGCCCATACGTGGCAACGTGAGCTACACGATCTTCGAGGCCACACCGAGATCCACTGGCTCGTCGCCGCGGGTTTCGTCTCGGGGCTGCACATACCCTGACAACACGGCTACCCCCGGACGAGGAGGCGCCATGTTGTTTGCCGATCGCGTCGAGGCCGGCCGCCTTCTGGCGGGTCGCCTGGCCGACCTCGCGGGCGAGGATCTCGTCGTTCTCGGTCTCCCGCGTGGGGGTGTTCCCGTCGCGTTCGAGATTGCGAAAGCGCTCGGCGCGCCCCTCGACGTAATCGTCGTGCGCAAGCTCGGCGTTCCGGTCCAGCCCGAGTTGGCTTTGGGGGCGGTCGGTGAGGGCGGCGTTCGCGTGCTCAACCCCCGCGTCGTGCGTGCGACCGGAGTGACCGAGTCCGACATCGATGCCGCGCAGCGCAAGGCGGAGGCGGAGCTCGAACGGCGGGTCCGACGTTTCCGAGGCGCGCGCACGCGCGTGCCGATCGCGGGCCGCACTGCAGTGATCGTGGATGACGGGATCGCGACGGGTTCGACGGTGCGGGCCGCGTGCCGGATCGCGCGTGCGCAAGACGCTCGGCGTGTCGTCGTAGCGACCCCCGTCGCGCCACCCGATACCGTGGCGTCGCTCGAAGGCGACGCCGACGCGGTGATCGCGCTCTACACGCCCGAGCAGTTCTTCGCGATCGGCGAGTTCTACGCCGACTTCCGCCAGACCTCCGATGACGAGGTGGTGCGGTTGCTGATCGCGTCGACGGGGTCCGACGGAGGCGCCGACACGGAATAGCGGTGGTGCCGTAACGCGGCCGAGCGCGGCGTGGGCAATACGTTCACCGCGCTCCCTCCGAGGGTAACCTCGCCGGCAATCAGTCATCGTCGAGCGCGAGCGGGAGGGGGTCGAGTGTCGTTCGAGCGTGATGTCGTCATCGTCGGCGGCTGCGGTCGAGTTGGTCTCCCGCTCGGCCTCGCGCTGGCCGACGCCGGGATGTCCGTCACGTTGTTCGACCGCGACGCCCACGCGGTCGACCAGGTGCGCGCGGGCAAGATGCCCTTCTGGGAGGAGGGCGCGAGCACGCTGCTGCAGGGAATGATCGCAACCGATCGCTTCACCGCCACGATCGATCCCAACGCGGTCGGCGCGGCTGAGCACGTTGTCGTGGTGGTAGGTACTCCGGTGGACGAACACCTGAATCCCGACCCGAAATGCGTCCTCTCGGCGATCGAGGGCTTCATCGATCAACTGCACGACGGCCAGCACCTCGTGTTGCGCAGCACGCTGTACCCGGGCACGACCGCCATGGTGGAGCGGCTGTTGCACTCGACGGGTAGCGCGATCGACGTCTCGTTCTGCCCGGAACGCATCGCGGAGGGCCGTGCGCTCGAAGAGCTCCGGTCGCTTCCGCAGATCGTGTCGGCGCGCGACGACGGCGCGTACAAGCGCGCGGAAGACCTGTTCGCTCGCCTCGCACCGTCGATCGTTCGTCTCGAGGTCGAGGAGGCAGAGCTCGCGAAGCTCTTCACCAATACCTGGCGTTACATCAAGTTCGCGGCGGCGAATCAATTGTTCATGATTGCCAACGACTTCGGAGTCGACTTCGCGCGCATTCGCGCCGCGCTGAAGCACGACTACCCGCGCGCGGCCGACATGCCGGGCCCGGGCCTCGCGGCCGGGCCCTGCTTGTTGAAGGACACGATGCAGCTCGCTGCCTTCAACAACAACAATTTCACCCTCGGCCACGCGAGCATGACGATCAACGAAGGGCTGCCGATGTACATGGTCGCCCAGCTCGAGCGCAGATACGACCTCTCGGCTCTCACCGTCGGCATCCTCGGCATGGCGTTCAAGGCGGAGTCCGACGATACGAGGTCCAGCTTGAGCTACAAGCTGAAGCGGCTCCTGCGGTTCCGGGCGGAGCGTGTCCTCACGACCGATCCTTACGTGAAGAACGATCCCGAGCTCCGGTCGCTCGACGACGTTCTCGCCGAGTCGGACTTGCTCGTCATCGGCGCGCCGCACCGACGCTATGCCGATCTGGAGGTCGCGAAGCCGATCGTCGACGTCTGGAACCTCCTCGGGCACGGCGAACGGGTGTGACTCCGCGCGTTTCCGTCGTCGTTCCCACGTACAACGAGGGCGACGCCATCATTTCGTGCCTCGATCGCCTCCTCGACGCGATTACGTTGCCTTGCGAGGTGTTGGTCGTCTACGACACCGAGGACGACACGACTCGGGCGCCCACCGAGAAATATGCCGTCGAGGACTCGAGGGTCGTGCCGACGCTGAACACCTACGGCCGCGGACCCGCGCGCGCGATCCGGTATGGCATCGATCACGCGACTGCAGACGTCGTGGTGGTCACGATGGCGGACGGCTCCGATGACCCGACCCAGGTCGATCAGCTCGCCCGCCTCGTCGAGCGGGGCGTCGCGATCGCGGTGGCGAGCCGTTACATGAAGGGCGGTCGACAGATCGGCGCCCCGTTCGTGAAGTCGGCCTTCTCGCGGTGGGCCGGTCGGAGCCTCTACTGGTTCGCGCGCGTCGGTACCCACGACGCTACGAGCTCGTTCAAAGCGTACGATCGCACGTTCGTGCAGAACGTCGGGATCGATTCCGATGCCGGCTTCGAGATCGCCATCGAGCTGGTGGCGAAGGCACGGCGGCACCGCTTGCCGGTCGCGGAGATCCCGACGATCTGGCTCGAACGCACGAGTGGCGCCTCGAACTTCCGAATGTGGAAGTGGATGCCTCGCTATTTGCATTGGTACGCCTACGCGTTCGGACCAAGGAAGAGATGAGCAACATCGTCGTCAGCGGTTCGGCCGGCTTCATCGGCGGTTACCTCGTGGAAGAGCTCCTCGGGCGCGGGCACTCGGTCGTCGGTATCGACAACTACTCGAAGTACGGACCTGTCGCGCGCTCGTACGACGCGCACCCGAATTACCGGCTCGTCGAAGGTGACGCCCGCGACGTTGCGCTGATGCGTGAGGTGCTCGCCGACGCCGATCATTTCGTCGCCGGCGCCGCGATGATCGGTGGCATCTCCTACTTCCACGCCTACGCGTACGACCTGCTCGCGACGAACGAGCGGATCCTCGCGTCGTCGTGCGACGCTGCGATCGACGCGTTCAAGAGCGGCCGTCTCGAGAAGGTCACCTACATGAGCTCGTCGATGGTCTTCGAGTCGGCGACGTCCTGGCCGTCGTACGAGGGCCAAGAGCGCGCGGTACCGCCGCCGTTGTCGTCGTACGGGTTCCAGAAGCTTGCGGTCGAATACTTCGCCCGTGCGGCCTGGGACCAGCACGGCTTGCCGTTCACGATCGTTCGCCCGTTCAACTGTGTCGGCGTCGGCGAGGGCCGTGCGCTGGGCGACGTCGAGGTGCTCAGCGGCAACGTCAAGCTCGCGATGAGTCACGTCGTCCCTGATCTCGTCCAGAAGATCGTGAAGGGTCAGGACCCCCTGCACATCCTCGGCGACGGGTCGCAGATTCGCCATTACACCTATGGCGGCGACTTAGCCGCGGGAATCGCAACCGCGATCGAGCACCCGAATGCCCGCAACGACGACTTCAACCTGTCGACGTCGGAATCGACGACGGTGCTCGAGCTCGCCACGCTGATCTGGAAGAAGATCCGCGGTGAAGACGTGCCGTTCCGTTACGTTTCCGATCCGGGCTTCGAATACGACGTACAGCGGCGGGTGCCGTCGACGGAGAAGGCGAAGCGAGTTCTCGGGTTCGAGGCCACCACAAGCCTCAGCGACATGCTCGACGAGGTGATTCCGTGGATCGAGTCGGCCATCGCTGAAGACCGGATCTGAGCCGGAGCGGGCAACGTGCCGACGCAGGAGCGCGACGATCTGGACCTCCACGTCGATTCGGAGTTGCGGGTCGATGGGTTGGTGGGGTCGTCGGGGATGGGGCGGCGTTTGGTTGGTCCGCTGGGGGTGTTCGCGACGGTTGAGTTGTTTGCGTTGGTGTTGTGGTTGGTGTTGGGGCGGTCGCAGTGGTTCCATTTCGACGAGTGGGATTTTCTGGCGGCGCGTAAGGCGGGTGATCTCGGGGATCTTTTCCGTCCGCACAACGAGCATTGGTCGACGTTTCCGATCCTGAGTTACCGGTTCTTGTATTTCTTGGTGGGGTTGCGTTCGTACGTTCCGTACCAGCTGGTCGTGATCGTGTTGCATTTGACGGCCGCGGCGTTGTTGTTGGTGGTGATGCGGCGCGCGGAGGTGAACGGTTGGATCGCGGTCGCGGCGGCGTCGTTGTTCGCGTTGTTCGGTGCTGGTTATTTCAACATCGTGATGGCGTTTCAGATCGGGTTCACGGGCGCGTTGGTCTTGGGTTTGGTTCATCTGCTGTTGGCGGATCACAGCGGTCCGGTCGATCGCCGGGATTGGTTGGGTCTGCTGGCTGGTCTGGTCGGGCTGATGATGTCGGGTGTTGCGGTGACGATGGTGATCGTCGTCGGGCTTGCGGTGTTGGCGCGGCGAGGTTGGCGGGTCGCGTTGTTGCACACGGTGCCGTTGGCTGTGGTGTATCTCACGTGGTTCTTTGCGATTGGTCGTTCGAGCTATGGGAACGATCAGTTGATCTTGAGTGGGATGCCGCGGTTCGTGTGGACCGGGCTCCAGGCCGCGTATGGAGCGATGGGGCAGGTCCCGGGGGTGGGATTGTCGTTGGCGATCGTGTTGGCGATCGGTTTGCCGATCGCGTATCTGGATCGGCGCGGGTTGGGTCGCGCGGTGGAGCTCGCGCCGCCGGTCGCGTTGTTGGTCGGTTCCGTCGTGTTCATGGCCATCACCGCCACCGGACGTCTCAACCACGGTCTCGTTACGGCGGGACACTCCCGGTATATCCATCTGGTGGCGGCGATGAGTTTGCCGGCGTTGGCGGTGGCGGCGGATGCGTTCGTGCGCCGCCTGTGGTGGTTCTTGCCGATCGGGCTCGCGTTGTTTGTCGTCGGTATTCCGGGCAACGTGCGCGCGCTCGCCGACGAGCAGCGCGACGCGAAACCCGGCAACGACGCCACCCGCCAGATGATCCTCACCCTCCCGCACGACCCGCTTGCAACCCAGCTCCCTCGCGACTTTCAACCCGAGCCTCGCTTCGCCTCGCAGGTGACGATCGGATGGCTCTTGGACGCCGCTGCGCAACATCGTCTGCCCGCCGCGCCACACGTATCCGCCGCGGATCTCGCGGCTGACCGGTTGCGGTTGTCGTTCGCGCCCGGCGCGATCGGGCCGGGCGCAAGTGTCGCCTGCCACATGCTCACCGGGCCGTTTCACGCCACATTGCGCACGGGCGACGAGCTCGGCTTGCACGGTCCGATCACGATCACGCCGGCCGACAACCTCCAGTTGCTTCCGGCCCCGTTGGCCTTCGCCCCGAGTCACGGCCAATGGCTGACCGTGCTGCGCGACACCGGGCGGCTCGCCGTCTTCGGCGCCTCCGCCCGCGCCCCGACTTCTCTGTGCCGGCCCGCGTCCTCGGAGACGACCGCTCCGTCAGGCTGAGTCCTCCGGCATCTGCGCGCGCCACGCTCGGTCGAGCTTGATGAACTGCTCGACTGCCTTCGTCGTACCGATCCGGTCGCCGGTCGCGAGGAGGTCGAGCAACAATCCGCGCGTCACGGCGAGGTCGAGGCGGGCCTGAGCGGCCGCCGCGTCGGGGGAGAAGCCTTGCGCACGGCGCAGCGCGGCGATCGGCTCGAGCCATGACGTCACGACCTCGTCGAGGAAGTCCGCGCGGCGGGTGCGAACCTGCAACGCCTGCCCGTACATCTCGAAGAACAGCCGCTCGTTGGGCCAGAGCGACGGGTCCGAGAGGTGCTCCCACATCCGGCGCGTCATCTCGCCCGGGTCGAGCGCGGGATCGACCTCGAGGTCGGCCAGCCGCTCGCGCTGTTGCTCCTCGACGGCGCGGATGATCGCGATGAGGAGTCCTTGCTTCGATTCGAAGTGGTAGATGAGCATGCGGTGACTCGTGCCGATGGCGGCGGCCAGCCCCCGCAGGGTCAGATCGGCGACGCCGTGCTCGGCGACGTAGTCCATTGCCGCGGCGAGGAGCCGGTCCTTCGACGCGCTCCCGGTACCGGCCACTTGACCTCCCCGCTCAGTCGTTGTACCGTATGGTACATGTACCGTATGGTTCAGCGGTCGATGGTTCGGAAGGAGAAGGGGAGCGACTGTGCGACGGCGTGAGGTCAGTATCACCGCCACGAGCTCGGCGCCGCCGGAAGTGGTCTTCGGGTTGCTGGCCGACGGGCGGACGTGGCCGCAGTGGAGTCCGATCGACTCGCTCGACCTCGAGCGGCCGGGAGATCCGCCGCCCGAAGGTGTCGGAGCGATCCGGGTCTTGCACCGGGGTCGCACCACCGGCCGCGACGAGATCCTCGAGCTCGTCCCGAATCGGCGGCTCCGGTACTCGACGCTGTCAGGCGTACCCGTCCGCGACTACGTCGGCGAAGTCGACCTCGAGCCCGCACGGGGCGGGGGAACTCTGATCCATTGGCACTCGTCGTTCTTCCCGAAGACGCCCGGCCTGGGCTGGTTGCTCGAACGGGGACTCGGCCGGTTCCTCGGGCGCTGTGCTCGGGGCCTCGCCGACTTCGCCGGGAGCGTGAGCCGCGCGAACGACGACGGCGGACGCTGAGAAGAGAGGGGAGCGACGCTGAGGAGAGCAATGTCCGGCCCGGGCTTTCGCCTTGGTAATCGAGCCGCGAGCCGGTCGCGCGTCAGCCCGGTCGGACTTCGCCACTCAGGACGCGCGTGTCGGGAGCGCGCCGGCCCACCGATTCGATCGTCACCGACATCGCGGTGAAGTCCGTGGGGGATACGCCCGACCAGAGCGTGACGCGGCCGTTGCTCGAGCTGAATGAGCCGATCGCCACCCGCGCCCCGGAACCGTTTTTCAGCCACGCCTGGTAGTACTCGCCCGCGGGCAACGCCGGGAGACCGCGCGCGTCGAGCACCACGCGAAAGCCGGCACCGTTGCGCGAGATGGATGCGGATGCGCGCGCGCCGGGCATCGCTTCCGTCGCGGTCAGGCGCGCTGTGAACTCGCGCGATGCGTTCCCGCCGACCGCCACCACGGTGCCGGCGATGATCGCGATCGAAGCGGCGACCGCAGCAATCGCAGACGGCACGATTCGGCGCCGACGGCGGCGGCGTGACGCCTCGTGGTGCGCGTCGACCTCGGCAGCACCGGGCGAGGCAGGCGGCGCGGCCGTCGTCACCGCGTGCACGACTGCATCTTCCAAGCCGGCGCTCGGCTCGCTCCAGGTCGATGGATCCGCGAGCAGGTCGGTCAGGAGCGCGAGGTCCTGCGACTCGTCGGTACTCAGAGTTCCCGTGTATTCGTCGGCGATCATCGCCTTCCGTTCTTCGTAGGTCGGGCGCTCGTTCATCACAACGGCTCCCTCAGGTGACCCAACATCCCCGCGAGCTTTCCGTGCGCTCGGTGTGATCTCGATTTCACCGTGCCGAGCGCGATACCCAGCGTCTCGGAGATCTCGACGTGCGTGAGGCCTTCGAGATGCTGGAGCCTGATGATCGTGGCTTCGTCAGAGGGGAGCTCGTCGATCGCCTGCCGTACGCGCCACACGACATCGAGGGTTCCCATCTCCGGGGGCAGGGTGACCACAGCCCGGTCGTGGACGGCGACCTCCGAGAGCGAGTTCGCCGGGCGGCGTGCCTCGTGGCGGAAGATGTCGATCGCGGTCCGCTTGGCGATGGTTGCGAGCCACGGGGCCGGGTCGCGGTCGACGTCGATCCGGTCCGCGGCCTGCCACGCTCGTACGAAGGTTTGCTGCGTCGCGTCCTCGGCCAGGTCGTGGCGGCCGAGCACTCGGTGGGCAACCGCGTAGACGAGGCGGCCGTATTCCCGGTACATCGTCTTGACGGCCTGGGGCTCCCGGCGCCGGAACGCGCCGAGCAGAGCTTCGTCCACTGCGGGCACACCGGATTGGGAGCGACCCGTCCGGCGTCTTTGCCGGACGGGTCGCTGCTCTTCGTCGGTCGCAGATGAGCAAGCCACTGCCCTGAGTACGCCCCGGGCGGGCCATTGGTTCTTGCTCTGGCAGGACCGCTCGATCAGAGCTGGCCGGCGCCGAGGTCGACCCCCGGGTCCACGAGTCCGAAAACGTCGCCGTTGACGTTCACCTTGTCGTTACCGCCGAGGGTGTTGACCTGGAGAAGGTCGGTGGGGTTGTTGCCGGTGATATGGGTGGTGGCGGCGAGACCTCGCACGTCGACCCCGCCGTTGTTCGCCACGACACGGACGTGGTCCGCGTTCTCGGTGCCGTTGACGGTCACCTTGTCCTGCAACCCGTCGTTGCCGAAGTTGACAGTCGCGTCGCGGAAGCCGGTGCCGGTCATGTCGTTGACCGTGAAGCTGTCGGCCCCGTTGAGCGTATTCAGGTCGAGGGCCTCGACGCTGTTCATGTCCATCCGGATGCCGGCCACGTCGCGCAGGAACACCGACTGCTGACCATCGGCCGACAGGCTCATGACCTCGTTGGCGTTGCTTCCGTTGAACACCAGGGTGTCGGTGCCCGTTCCACCGTTGACGAAGTCACTTCCATCGCCCGGGTTCCACACGAAGCTGTCCTGACCGCCATCGAGGAACGCCGAGTCGTGACCTGAGCCACCGGTGACGGTGTCGTTGCCGCTGCCGGCATCCACCGAATCGTCGCCCGCACCGCTCTTGATGTTGTCGTTCCCGGAACCGCCGAGGACGACGTCGTTCCCGGCGCCCGTCGTGATGGTGTCGTTGCCGCTCCCCGCGTCGAGGGTCATCGGCACGGCGAGAGACGGTGTCCGCACGTTGAATGTGTCGTCGCCGGCGCCGAGTGTCACACCGATGGAGTTGAAGGTGCTGAGCGGGAAGCTCTGTGTGACGTTCGGACCGAGAGCAACGTCCAGCGTGGTGGGATCGGCGCCGGCAACGGTCAGCGTGATGGAGTCGGCGTTGTCGGTACCCGTGATGGTCAGCGTGTTGTTCGCGACGGATGCCGATGCGCTCGCCGACAGTGCCGCGCGTACCGGCGCCGGCACGTTGGACGTCGCGCCCGCGGTTCCGGCGGTGCCGAGGCTTGCCGCCAATGCAGCTGCCGCGAGGATGCCGATCTTCGGTGCGGCGGCGAGGGGATTGATGTTCATGGTTTTCGCTACTCCGTTTGTCATCGAACCGACCTGTTGTCGGCACGCGCTCGTGGAGAGGTACGCGTCGCGACGTGTGATCGGTTCACCACCGTTGTCCGAGCCGTGGCGCGCGAACCGCATTGATGCGCGTGCACGTACCGGAGCGATACAACGAATCAAATGGACGGAGGGATCATGAGATCACGAACGATTGCGTGTCTGGCGCTCGCCGGCACCGCGGCGTTGGCCGCGTGCGGCGCGAGCAACGGCACGAACAGGTCGGCGACAAAGGTAGCGACGCAGTCCGCGAGCTCGACCGCGGCGATTCGGGTCAGTCATTCATCGCTCGGTGACGTCCTCGTGGACGCGCACGGCATGACGTTGTACGGCTTCACCAACGACACAAACGGTGTGAGCACGTGCCGCGGCACGTGTGCGATGAGTTGGATGCCGCTGATCGTGAGTCGGGGCTGGAAGGCAGATCCCGCGGTTGTCGCGAAGCTCCATGTCATCACGCACGCCGACGGCCAACACCAGCTCGTCGCAGATAAGTGGCCGCTATACACGTTCACCGGCGACCGTGCTGCCGGCGATGTCAACGGTCAGGGCAGCCTGGGCAAGTGGTTCGTCGTCCAGCCCGACGGCAAGCTGCACACGGACACGTCGGTCGCACCCGCTTCCCCGACAACGAGCGCATCGTCGATGAGCGGCTACGGCTACTAGATCCCGCAGACCTGCCCCAGCCGGCGCGAGCTCAGCGTTCGGGAGCCGGCGCGGGCAGGCACTGCGAACGCGGGGAGCGGTTGAGGGTTACCGTGCCTCGTCGTGAACGAATACGAGGGGCGCGTCGCGTTCGTCACCGGCGCGAGCCGGGGCATTGGCAAGGCGTGCGCGATACACCTGGCGCACGCGGGCTTCGACGTCGCGTGCAGTGCGCGCACTCAGCATGAAGGCGAGGAGCGGGAGCACTCGTCGACGATCCGCAAGAGCGATCTTCGGCCTCTGCCGGGCAGCCTGGCAACGACCGGGATCGCGATCGAGGCCGCCGGTCGCAAAGCACTGCTGCTTCCTGCCGACCTGCTCGACCGGCCGCAGCTCGAGCGGGTGGTCGGAACGGTGCTCGAAACGTGGGGCGCGATCGACATGCTGCTCAACAACGGCAGGTACATCGGGCCCGGGCACATGGACTTCCTTGTCGATACCCCGCTCGATCTGCTCGAGAAGCATCTCGCAGCCAACGTGCTCGCGCCGCTGCTCCTGACCAAGTTGGTACTACCGAAGATGATCGAGCGCGGCCGTGGTCTCGTGTTGAACATGACATCGGACGTCGCGTGGACCGACCCGCCCGATGCGGCGGGCCGCGGCGGCTGGGGAATGGGTTACGCGATCTCGAAGGGTGCCTTGCACCGCGTCGCGGGAGTGCTCGCGCACGAGCTCGCGGGGACGGGCGTGTCGGTCGTGAACGTCTCACCCGGATTCGTCGCCACCGAGCGCATGGCCGCCGACATGGCGGAGTTCGGATTCGACGCGACGAACGGCGTCGCGCCCGAAGTCATCGGCCGGGTCGTCGCGTGGCTCGCGACGAGCGGCGACGCGGCGCGCTGGAGTGGTCGCACGCTCGAGGCGCAGCCGATGGCGCGCGAGCTCGGTTTCATGTGAGGCGAGCGCATCGCGCTCTCGCCGGCACCGGTCAGAGCGCGGCGGCGAGGGCGAGACCGGCGCCGGCCGCCAGGGTCGCGACTACGAGGCTCGCGGCGGCGTTGCCGAGCGCCCCGCCCGGTGCGTCCTCCTCGAGCAGGCGGAGAGTCTCGAACGTGAAGGTCGAGAAGGTCGTGTAGGCGCCGCAGAAACCCGTGCCGAGCCAGATCTTCGGAGTGTTCGGGAGCGCGTGGTACAGCGCGGCGCCCGTAATGAGCCCGAGCAGGAACGAGCCGGTCACGTTGATGATGAAGGTGCCCCATGGGAACAGACCC